>JBATYG010000730.1:0-4481 GCA_049673945.1 Occallatibacter sp. | reverse complement strand
AGATAAACCTTGCCCAGTGATGTCTGTTTGGCCGCTTCCACGGCGGCGGTGTCTCTCGGTTTATAGATGACATCGCGCGGCGCTTCGCTGTCGATCGCACCCGCCCAGGTGTTAACTTCCGCGGTCTGATAGTAGTTCTGCGTTTCCACGATCGCGTGCCAGCGGTAGGGATTCACCCAGTAGGGCTGGACGCCGATGCGCAGGATCGGCGCCGTTGTCACCTGTGTGTTCTCAAGCAGGGCGCGTGCCTGCGCGTGCTCCGCCCACCGCCAGCACCACACTACGACCATGCCGCATAGCGCGAAGATCGCCCATCCCCGTCCTCGAAAGCGCGATCGCCGCGCGCCGATCTCGCTGTCAGTGAGCCCAAGCAGCCAGGGCATCACGATGGCTGAAAGCAGCAGCAGCCACAGAATCGGATCGACGATAAAAACAAAGCTGCCCGCATACCAGCGAGGATTGAAAGGGAAGAACGGGCGCACGCCGTAGTTGTTCGTCCAGTCGAGCAGAATGTGGCTGAGCGCTGCGATCAGAGACGCGAAATATACCCACGCCCATCGCACCGGCGCAGCGGGCGGGTGCTTGGCCCGTCCCTTGCGACCCAGATGGAAGAGCCACACCGCACCCGTCACCACTGCGGCGATGAAAGGCACCGCAATAAACGTGTGCGTGATGCCGCGGTGATGCTTCAGCACTTCGACCGGCCCTGCGAAACCCCAGAGAACGTCGAGATCGGCGGCTTCGGCGGCCAGCGTGGCTGCCAGCGTCACGTACGCGGCCTTGCGATTGAGACCGGCGCGGCCAAGGCAGGCCCCGGTCAGAAAGTGCGTAACAGGCTCCATAGCGTCTGGAAGACATACTAACCGCTGGCGGCGTCGGCCCCGGCAGGCACCCTATAATCCTGCCCATGGACGAACGCGGCAAAGCAAGCAAAGTTGCGCAGCGCGTGGAAGAGCTGCGCACCCAGCTTCGCAGGCATGAGCACCTTTACTATGTGATGGACGTGCCCGAAATCAGCGATGCGGAGTATGACACGCTGATGAACGAGCTCAAGCGGCTCGAGACAGAACACCCCGACCTGCTCACCGCGGATTCGCCTACGCAGCGCGTCGGCGGCAAGCCTGCCGAAGGTTTCAGCAAGGTGCGCCACTCCCGGCCCATGCTCAGCCTCGACAACGCCTACGACGAAGAAGAGCTCAAGGACTGGGACCGCAGGGTTCACGAGCTCGCAGGCAGTCTGCCCGTCGAATACACAGCGGAGCTGAAACTCGATGGCCTCAGCGTGGCGCTTAAATACGAGCCGACCGATGATGGCGGCGCGCGTCTTGCCTATGGCGTCACCCGCGGCGACGGGCAGGTGGGCGAAGACGTCACGTCCAATATCCGCACCATTCGCAGTGTGCCAATCTCCATCTCGGCCGTGGCGCTCAAGAAATCCGGTCTTGCGCAGGCATTCGAGGTACGCGGTGAGGTCGTGATGCCGCAGGCAGCCTTTGTGCGCCTCAACGAGGAGCGCGAGAAGCAAGGTTTGCCGCCGGCCGTCAATCCGCGCAACGCAGCCGCGGGAACGCTGCGCACCCTCGAGCCGGGCATCGTGGCGCAGCGAGGCCTGGTGATGTACGCCTACTTTCTGCTGACTGAGGGTGAGTATCTTGCCGCCGGGCAGACGGCCACGCTCGATGCGCTCACCGCTCTCGGCTTCCGCGTGAACCCGCACCGTGGCAAGGTGCACTCGGTGAGCGCGATGATGAAATTTATCGACTCCGCGGAGGAGCAGCGCGCCACCCTCGGCTATGAGATCGACGGCGTGGTCCTCAAGGTGGATTCGCACGCAACGCAGCAGCGCCTCGGCTACACCGGGCGCGCGCCGCGATGGGCTATCGCCTACAAATTCACGGCAAAGTCAGGCGTCACGCAGATGCAGGACATCATGATTACCGTGGGCCGCACCGGCAAGCTCACTCCCACCGCTATGCTCACGCCAGTCTTTATCGGTGGCACCACCGTAAGTCGCGCAACGCTGCACAATGCCGACTTCATCGAGCGCATGGGCCTCCTCATCGGTGACTGGGTCAAGGTCGAGCGCGGCGGCGACGTCATTCCCAAGGTAGCCGAGATCGTTGAAGACAAGGATCACCCGCGTGGCACACATAAGTTCGTTTTTCCCGCGAAGTGCCCCGAGTGCGGCAGCGACGTAGTGCGTGCCGAGGGCGAGGCCGATCATCGCTGCGTCAACGCCGATTGCCCCGCGAAGCTGCGCGAAAGCCTGCTGCACTATGGCGCGCGCAGCGTGATGAATATCGAGGGGCTGGGCGATGCCGCTGTGCAGCAACTGCTTGAGCGCGGATTGGTGCACAGCGTTGCCGATCTCTACAAGCTCACGGTCGAACAGCTTGCCGGCCTCGAACGGTTTGCCGAGAAGTCCGCGACCACGCTGAAGGATGAAATTGACCGATCAAGAAAAGCCGGGCTCGCGCGCGTGCTCATGGGTCTGGGCATTCGCTTCGTAGGCGAACGCACCGCCGAGCTGCTCGCGCAGGAATTTGGCTCCGTCGACGCGCTCATGGCCGCAAACGCGGAAGAGCTTGAGCGCGTGGAAGAAGTAGGTCCGCGCATCTCCGAGGCGATCCTCGAGTTTTTTGCCCAGGCAAAGAACCGCGAGCTCGTTGAGCATCTGCGCGAGGCGGGCGTCGATATGACCGCCGAGAAGAAGCAGCGATCAACTCAGCTTGCCGGGCTCACCTTTGTGCTGACCGGCACGCTGCCAAATCTCAGCCGCGACGAGGCCAAGGTGAAGATCGAGGCCGCTGGAGGCAAAACGGCCGGTTCGGTAAGCAAGAAGACCAGCTACGTCGTCGCCGGTGAAGAGGCCGGCTCAAAGCTCGACAAGGCCCACACGCTCAAAGTGCCCGTGCTCGATGAAGCCGGGCTGCTCAAGCTGCTGGAGGGCGGTTCGTAGTTGGCCGGGGGCCTGTCTCAGGCGATCGACTGGCTGCGTGTTGAGCGCGTCACGAGGGTCGCTGCTCGTTGCTCGCGTTCGCGCTCGCGCTTCCAGGCTTCTGCCTGCGTGACGCGCGGCATCAGCGTGAGAGCGGAGGAGCCGGCAGATTCCGACTGTGGCCTGGGCTGTGGCGCGCTCGACTGGATCAGGCGCGCCGACGATTCGACGCCGTCGATGCAACCGTCCTTCCTGTCGTCGATGCTGCCGCCGCAAAGGGCGATGTTGCCGTCCGCAAGAGGGGCCGGCTGGTTCTCTTCGTGCATGGCAGCGCCGGTTACCGCGGCTGGGCGGGCCATGAACTCATCGACGAGTTTATGCAGGCACGTCTGGCCGCACAGGTGCCGCGCTCCTGCGCGCAGGCGCGAACGAAAGCCCCAGCGGATGACGCGCAGCTCGGCGCCGCTGTCGTACGCCACAAACCAGTGATTCGTGTTCTGCATCTCTCTGGCACAGATATCGCAGGAAATTGCCTGGCGGATCATCGTCTGATCTTCCTCTCGGTCTATCTCGATCTATCCTCACGCCGGAGCGGCAGGCGCGATCGGGAATCCCACTGGAGAAATCTCTCCGGCGTCGAAGTGGGAAGCGACGGTGAGATCAATCCCGGAATGGGCGGGGTTTCTGTGAGATTGAATTTCTGATTCACCACAAGAGCGGTTGACCCGCCAGCCTTCGCCCTTCACAATGAAATAGAAGGCCTTCCTCCGCCGCTTGCAGGGAGAGCCCGCACGGAGGTCTGCATGCCCGCCTATCTTTTGATCCTTGTTGCCGTGTTGAGCCGGCTCGTTCCGCATCCTGACTGGCTTAACTTCACCGCCGTCGGCGGGGCGCTGCTCTACTTTGGCGCGCGGCGCTCGTGGCGCGAGATGCTGGCTCCCCTCGCCGCCTTGATGGCCACCGATTATCTCCTCACGATTTTCACTTATCACTATCCCTTCCGCGTCGAGGCATACATCACCACCTGGGCCTGGTACATCATGGCGATGGCCCTCGGCCACATCCTGCTGCATGCCAAGACAACCTTCGTGCGCGCCGGCTCCGCCATCGTTCTCGGTCCCACATCGTTCTTCGTGGTTTCGAATTACGCAGTCTGGGCCGGCAGCAACATGTATCCGCATACCGGGGCGGGTCTTGGCGAGTGCTTTGTTGCGGCGCTGCCGTACTATCGCAACGATCTTGTTTCGACGGCCATTGTTGCCGGCCTCGCCTTCGGCGTCCCGATGCTGGTTCGCCGCTTCAAGGGCGAGGAGCCCGCGCCAGCTTTTGCCGGCAAGTAAAGCAAGCATCCCCGAAGGAACCAAAGCCCCCGGCAGGACGAGCGGGGGCTTTTCTACGCATGGCCGCGAACATCCGCGCGGCACGATGTAGACTGTCTTGCGGCCGTCTTGCGGCCGTCCTACACCGTCCGGCACCGGTCCTACATATGGAAGACGCTAGTCTTACAGACGTAAGACCCTGTCTTGCGGTCTTACATTTGCAA
>JBATYG010000729.1:0-1661 GCA_049673945.1 Occallatibacter sp. | reverse complement strand
AGGGTCATAGGAGTAGTCTGGCCGCACGATTCGAAGAAAGCGGCATAGATGAGGCTCTGGAAGTAGAGGCTCGTGTGAGCCGGTGGTTGCTCACGACAGAGAGAATCGCGGCCGGAAGCAAGGCCGGTAATTGACTGGAGGAACTTCAATGAAAATTTTCCGCTCTGCGCGCTGGCTTTTGATGGCGCTGCTGCTCTTGCTCATTCCTGCGTCTTCGCATGCGGGTGTGTTTATCAGCGTTGGATTTGCTCCGCCGGTGATGCCGGTTTATGCGCAGCCTCCGTGCCCGCAGCCGGGCTTGATGTGGACGCCGGGCTACTGGGCCTATGGCCAGGACGGCTATTACTGGGTTCCGGGCACATGGGTGCCCGCTCCGTATCAAGGTGCGCTCTGGACCCCCGGCTACTGGGGCTTCAGCAGCAATCTGTATATGTGGCATCCGGGCTACTGGGGCCCGCACGTGGGCTACTACGGTGGCGTGAACTACGGCTTCGGCTACATGGGCGTGGGTTTCGTCGGCGGCATGTGGCGCGGACATGACTTTGTCTATAACACCGCGGTGATGCGCGTGAATACGACGGTCATTCACAACACCTATGTGGACCGCACGATCGTGGAGCGGAACACAGTCATCAACAATCGACGCGTGGCCTACAGCGGCGGACCGGGCGGAATCGACCACCGGCCCATGCCGGAGGAACGGCTCGCCGAGCACGATCAGCACATGCAGCGGACGGCTTTCCAGACGCAGCACGTGAATGCGGCGATGAACGACCACAACTCGTATTTCAAGAATAATAACGGTCGTCCGCCGAACGCCGCATTCGACCGGCCGCAGGGTCATTCGCAGCCGATGGCGCAGCCGCATTACAACCAGCCGTCGAATGAAAACCGCCCGCAGCAACCGCAGTATTCGCAGCACGAGAATCACTCGCAGCCGCAGTACCAGCCGCGGGACAACCATGACAATGGCGGTCACCCGAATAACGCGCCGCGCCCGTCGGCTCCGCAACAGAGGCCGCAGGGGCAGCCGCATCCGCAGGCGGAGAAGCCGCATGGGGACCACGGGCCTCGCTAGAGAAAGTGACCGCAACAGAGATGAAGCCCACGGCGAGCCGTGGGCTTTGTCACGTCAGGGCGCTGCGGGTTCGAGGCCGGCGATCTCGATTTCGAGTCCGCCGAAGTCGGGATGGTCATTTTCGCGGATGCGGTAGGCAACATCGACCGAACTGCCCTGGGCGAGGCCAAGTTGCTGCGCGCGGAAGGCCATATCCCAGCCGACTGCGCGAATGGCGCCGTGCGTTCCATAGGAAGAGGACTGGGTGAGCTCGAGCCGGAGGTGGCGCTCTTTCATGATGCGCGGCGCAGAGAGCAGGCGTGCCTTGCGCGCGACAAAAAGAGGCTCAGGATTGCCGTGGCCCAGCGGTTCGAGCTTGCGCAACCATCCGGCGAGAACTGTGGTGATCTGATCGAGCGGGAGCTCGGCGTGAATGTGCAGCACGCGCTCAGGGTCGCGGCCGGCGAGCCGCTCGGCGGCGTGCAGGTTCAGGCGCTGCTTCAGCTCGGGCAGTCTCTCAGCCGGCAAGGCAAAGCCAACCGCGAAGGCATGGCCGCCAAAGCGCGTAAAAAGATCGGCGCACGTCTCGAGGGCCTCAAGCAGA
>JBATYG010000728.1:0-3651 GCA_049673945.1 Occallatibacter sp. | reverse complement strand
TGCATTCTTCAAACGCTGCTGTCTTGTCGGCCTGTCCCAGATACACAAAGTCCACGTGCAATTCCCGGGCGCGCTGGGAGACCGCCGGAGAATGCCGTCCGGTGATGAATCCGGTCTTGATCCCCATGGTGTGCGCCAGTGCCAGCCCAAGTCCATCCTGCGAGTTGAAGACCTTCATTTCGGCCACGCCGCCGTCGTTCGGAAGAGCGATAAGGCAGACTCCGCCGTCCGTGAGCGTGCCATCAACATCCATGAGGAAAAGCTTGATCTTCCTGGCGCGATCAAGCAGAGCGGAGCCGGTAAGCGGATCATCTGGCATGAAAGTGATCTTATCGTATTCAAAAGCGGCAGACTTTCAATCATCTCTGAAAGGACACGAGAGGCGGCGAGCCTTCCTGACTTAGCCGGGAGAGTGATAGACCCGGTATGGTTGCATATCTGTTTCCTTGAGGACCAGGCCGAAACCAGGCTTCGATAAATCCGGAGATAGAAATCCCTTCGTGACCTCGCGTGCGCCGTCGAACGCCATCTTTTCGATGCGCGCATGATCATAAAAATATTCGACATTGATAGCGCGCTGCGCTCCGCAGCAGGCGTGTGCATGGATTGACGGCGATGTATGGGCCGAGAGGGGCATCGAGCGGCTTGCGCAGAGCGCGTCGGCCAGCAGGAAGCCGGTAATGCCCGCGCACCGAGTGGCATCCGCCTGAAGAACGTCGACTGCGCCCGCTTCGAGCATGCACCGGAAATACCAGGCATCGTATCCATACTCGCCGGCCGCGATGGCCATTCCCGGCGGTCCCTGATCGCGGATCAGCCGCAATCCTTCAAGGTCGTCGGACGAAACCGGCTCTTCAAACCAGCTCACATCGCATTCTCTGAACCGGCGCGCCTGCTCAAGAGCTTGTTTGCGCGTGTAAGCGCCGTTTGCATCGACAAAGAGCTGAACTCTCGGTCCAATGGCCGCGCGGGCCGTACGAACGCGCTCGATATCGGCAGCCGCGTCGCGGCCTATCTTCATCTTGACTGCTGGAAAGCCGGCTTCCGCCCAGCCCCCCAATTGCTCGCGCAGCCTGGTATCGGAGTAAGAGGTAAACCCGCCGCTCCCGTATGCCATGATCTGTGTCCGCACCAGTCCGAGCAGGGCGGCTACAGATACGTTGAGAAGTTTCCCCTTCAGATCCCAGAGGGCATTATCGACCGCGGCAATGGCCATGGAAGAGATTCCCGGCCGGCCCAGATTGCGAATCTGTTCGAGCATCTTGCGCCATGCGCCGCCATTGGCGAGAGCATTGTGGCCAATCAGCATCGGCGCGAGCGACTCATCGATCAGATGAGCCGTAGCGACATCCGCATAGCTATAGCCGATGCCTTTCTTGCCGCCGGCAATCACTTCGACAAGGACCAAAGAAGTCTTGTCCCATTGAAACGTTCCGTCCGACTCCGGCGTTTCCGTTGGAACGGTGTAAACAGAGACGCGAATGCGCTCGATGCCTGGGCTGGATTCCATAATTACCTCGACTGGCGCCTCCAGGGAAGCTGATAACAGGCTCTAAATCCTTGGCATGCCATGACCCCATGTATCCGGCGGAGACAAATCGCGCCGCATAGGAGGCTTCTGGTTATTTGGCTTATGCGCTGTAAAGACTTCGTTTCCCTCGCGGATGAGGTAATCGGCCGTGCGCGCGGCAAGAGCCATAATGGTCAATCCGGGATTGGCCGATCCCTGCGTAGGCATGATGCTGCCATCGCAGATAAACAGGTTCGCAATATCGTGCGTCCGTCCGAACTGGTCGACAACCGAGGTCTTCGGATCGTTCCCCATGCGCGCGGCTCCGACCAGATGAGCGTACCGAGCCTCCTGTACGACCTCCGTGGCGCCCGCTGCCCACATAACCTCCATGGTTTTGTTCTTTCCGTATTCGATCAACTTCTGGTCGTTGTCGTAGAGATTGAAGGTAGCTTTGGCGATGGGAATGCCGAAGCGATCTTTTTCTTCTGCCAATTGCACGCGGTTCTCCGCATGCGGCAAAATTTCTCCCAGAAATCCAAAACACGCCCAATGGTTGTAATCCATCATGACGCTTCGCATCCCCCATCCCCAGGCGCCTTTCGCCGTCATCATCTGCCTGGCAAACGCCATCGGCAACGGGCCCACTGTCTGGATGGCAAACCCGCGCGCGAAGCCGCGTTTTGGGTCCGTCTCATAGAACTCTTCGGTCAAGGCGTGTGCCGGCGGCGCCTTGTACATGCGCACCAGTTCCTCGAAACGGCCGAGCACAACATTGCCGGCCTGCGCCATAAGGTAGCGGCCCACGCAATCGCTGGAATTGGCAAGTCCGTTTTCAAAACCCGGACAAGCGGAATTGAGTAAAAGACGCGGTGTCTCGATCGAATACCCGGCTACGACCACGGCCTTCGCTTTCTGAAAGCGCTCGCGCCCTTCCGGATCGAAGTAGGAAATTCCCGTCACGCGGCGGCCGTTTACGTGAATACGCGAAACCATGCAGTTCGGGCGGATCTCTGCTCCGTTTTCGATTGCATCCGGGACGTGCGTGATGAGTGTGCTGGCCTTCGCGCCCACTTTGCAGCCCTGGATGCAGAAGCCGCGATAAATGCAGTGCGGTCGGTCGCCGCGAGAACCATTCAGGATCGCCACCGGCCCTCCAGCGGAGACGCCGATGCCCAGCTTCGTGCAGCCTCGAATCAGAGCATCGCCCACACCGCCCATCGGATGTGGTCCGTAAGGATAGCCATGAGGATCGCCCCAGGGATAGTACGACGGGCCGGAGACGGGGAGTTCTAATTCCATGAGTTCGTAGTAAGGCTTCAGGTCAGAGTATGAGATGGGCCAGTCGACGCCGATGCCGTCTGTCGAATGGATGCGAAAATCGGAAGGATGCAACCGTGGCGTGAAAGACGCCCAGTGGACGGTGCTTCCGCCGACGCCCTTGCCGCAGTTGTTCGCGCCAAATGCCAACGGGTGCTTGCCGCCGGTGATCCGCAGGTCGTTCCAATAAAGGTTATGCGCTCCTTTTTCATCGCTCACCCAGTCGCATTCGGTATCCCAGAACGGCCCGGCATCGAAGCCGATCACATGAAATCCCGCTCGCGCCAACCGCTGTAAGAGCACACCACCTCCCGCACCCACGCCCACGATGACGTAATCCACTTCGTCCCCTTCGTGGAAGCGATGCATCGGAGTCTCGATCCGCTGGATGGAGCCGAGCATGTGCGGCTTTCCGTTCGGCGGCTGAAACTCTCCCAGAAGCGGCGACTTCAACGGGTACCTCCGTGTCCGGGCGAGCCGGGATGCTCCGATAACTTGGAAACCGGTTCAAATTTGCCGGAGATAGAAGTGTCTGGAGCCTTCCAGTCGTAACGCTTTTCTTCTACCTCCCACGTCTCCGCTTCCCCGCGCTCCAGCCGCATGTAGGCGCGCGGATAAGCCGGACCGCCGAAGCCGATCTCATCCCAGGCAAAGGGATGCGAGTAGTAAGCGTCTGTGCAGTCGGAGACCAGCAGCATCCAGAAGCGGTGGACGGGCATTTGTTTCCAGATCTCGTTCGCCGCGAAGGGCTTGCCGTCATGCAGCGAGCGAAGAATTTCGTCCTGCTCTCGCGGGCTGATTTCGAGGAAGCCAGAACCATA
>JBATYG010000727.1:0-14138 GCA_049673945.1 Occallatibacter sp. | reverse complement strand
TTGCGGACGCATAGTGGCGAAAAGAGTGATACCGCTTTCGGGTAGAATTGCTTCCACAGCATTGATTCCATTGACGCCAGGGAATTATATGGAAGACGTGGAACCGGCTGATTCCAAAATGAATACGGCTGAAGCGGTTTAGGTTCAATAAGTTGATGAATGGTCGGGGCGGAGGGATTCGAACCCCCGACCCTCTGCTCCCAAAGCAGATGCGCTACCAGACTGCGCTACGCCCCGACGCTTCTTTTCCTTGATTGTACCGTGGAATCAGCCTCTTCGGCGCTGTTGCGGTCTGGCTCACCGGTGCTCTGGCTCACTGGTGAAGGAGCCACGTGATGAACCACACCACTAGTGCGAGTGGAATCGCGATGACCAGCAGCATGCCCAGCAGGATCAGCAGCAGAAATGCCCAGTCGCGCCAGGTGTGCCGCCGCGGAGCCAGCAAGTGGCGCTGCATTAGTAGATAATTCCGGCGATTCGATTTCCACCCGACATCGAAGATGTCGCCGAAGATCGGTATTGAACCGACGAGGATCCCGATGGCGACGTTTGCAGTCATGCGCACAATCGTGATGTAAGGTACGCCCCGTGCCCATGCAGCAAAGGGAATCACCAGGGAGAGCAGGCCGGCGAGCACGTCGCCCAGACCTGGAACCAGGCCTACGATGCCGTCTATGCCAAAGCGCACCTGGGTGAAGGGCACGCGGAACGCTTCATCGAGCAGCACCTCGAGGTGCTTGAGCTTGTCGTCGCGAAAGTACCAGGAGCCGCGAGCCCACCGCCCCGAAGGCAGCAGCAGTTGCGGCCGGGAGACGGTCGGCGGAGCCGAAACGCTCATTGGATCGGGATCGGAATCGCTCATAGTGAGGCTGGGCAGAGCCAGGGCCTGTTTCTCATTCGATGCTACAATCGAAAGGGTATACGGCGGCTATAGTTCAGCGGCAGAACGCCTGACTGTGGCTCAGGATGTCGAGGGTTCGATCCCCTCTAGCCGCCCCAAGAGAAATCATCAAGTATCAATAAATCAATCGCTTAAAAAAGCTCCAGGCGAAACACGCGGCCTTCGACGTTCAATCGAAAAATCAGGCTCCCATTCAGTAAAAATCAGACTCCCATTCAGTTCAAATTGAAGATGCGGAGCGAGCCGGTTTGCGCGCCCAACGAGCAAGCGCCCGCAAGCAAGCCCGGCCTGCGATGTCATTGCTGGCGCAGTTGCCAGCGTGTATTCTCAAGCTAACGGACGGCAAGGGATATCGAGGTTCGATCTCTCACCGTTCTGCCAGGGCCGACGGATCAGAGAGTGTCGGCCTCAGGCAACACGCCCGTGACCCCAGAAACCACGCAGATTCCAGTTGATGCCACCGAAGAGGCCTCCCCGTCGTTGTCGGCATGGCACACTCCCTTTGTGCCCCGTCGCTGGATGCGGAATGGGCACGTGCAAACGATCGTCGGCAACTTTCTGCCGCGTCCCGCGCTTCTGCTTGAGTCGATCGCCGAGATTGTGGAAGTGGACCCAACCGATGGGAGCCGCGTGTTGTGCCACTGCACCTGGCAGCCGGCTGCGCGTCGCGCCCAGGCCGTGACAGTGGTGCTGGTGCATGGGCTTGAGGGGTCCTCGGATTCGCGCTACATGCGGGGGCTTGCCGCGCGTGCCTGGAATGCGGGATGCAACGTGGTGCGCATGAATATGCGCAACTGCTGCGATACCGATAGCCTCACGCCGACGCTCTACAATTCGGCGCTCTCGGGCGACGTAGGCGCCGTGGTTGAGCACTTCGCCGCGGCTTATGGGCTCGAGCGATTCGCGCTCGTTGGTTATTCGATGGGCGGCAACCTTGTGTTGAAGCTCGCCGGCGAATGGGGCGCGCGCAAGCCGCTATGCGCCGTTGCAACCGTCTGCCCGGTGATTGATCTGGCCGCTGGGTCGGACGCACTGCATCATCCGGCCAACCGCATCTACGAGAGGCGCTTTCTGCGCGGCCTCATGGCCCGCTTCCGCCGCAAGGTGTCGCTCTTTCCGCAGATCTACACCGCCGACGGCGTCGGCCCTGTGCGCTCGCTGCGCGAGTTCGACGACAAGATTGTCGCGCGCTACTGCGGATACCGCGATGCCGATGACTACTATTACCGCGCCGCCAGCGCCCGCGTCGTCGACCGCATCGCTGTGCCCGCGCTGATCTTGCAGGCCAGCGACGACCCGTTCATCCGGCTGCTGCCTGAGACGCGCGCCCGCCTGCTCGAGAATCCGCACATCACCTTCGTCGAGACCGCACATGGCGGGCACTGTGCCTTTCTCTCGCAGGATGCGGGCGACGACATTCACTGGGCCGAAGCAACCATCATGCGCTACCTGCTGAGCGTGACCGGCGGCGCCCATGCAGGCTGACTGGGAAGTAGAGATCGGCGGGGAAGCGCCAGTGATTGACGCCTGCTGGCCGGGATTGGTCGATCTGCGATGCGGGCCGCATCGCGTGGCAGAGATCGAGGAGACGCAGGCGCTGCCGGCATTGGCAGACGCGCTCGTGCTTCTCAACGCGAAGCATTCGCCGGTAGGTACAGCCAAGTGCGACGTGTGGACCGTTGATGAGGTGGACGCCTTTGAGCTGGACGCCGAGGCCGATGAAGCAGCTTGCGGACTGGCCTGCTACATCGATCTGCTGCCGGCCGGCGACAGGCAGTGGGCTTCAGTTGAGAGCGCCGTCGAGTTCTGCAAAGGGCTGTGCGCCCATCTCGAGAAGGTGCCGCTGCGTTGTTGCCGGGCCGATCTGATTGTTCGCCGCGCGATAATCACGCCGGAGGCAGGCGGCCTCGGCATCACCGCCTATCTCACGGCCTGCGGCCCGAGAGAACCGCGCGCGCGGGGCCAGCTTGAAAGCGCGCTCGCTGCCTTTGCGGATGCGGTCGCGGCGCAGGCCCCTCCCGTGCGGCCGCATTCATCGGTAAAATAAGAGCACCTACGGGCGAGTAGCTCAACTGGATAGAGCACCGGCCTTCTAAGCCGGGGGTTGTGGGTTCGATTCCCGCCTCGCCTACCATCCGTCCGCAGGTCATTTTCAGGGGAAAAGGAAAGGCCGGAATCGCTTCCGGCCTTGCTTTTGAAGTGAGTTTCCAATTGTTAAGAACCGCTGGAAATGCCGTTGGGAACAAGCCGCGCCTTCGAGAGCCTGTATTTGATATCGCCGAAAATACTGTCCAGACTGGCATTGGGGGTGGCGCAGTCTCCGCCGTAGCCATAGAAGGCTCCGTCCGGCGAAGCCATATCCTCGAGCTCAGTGCAAGCGCTGAGCTTTGTGTCGGTCGAACAGGAGCCGCTTGCCGTGGCGCCGTACCCGATCGTGTAAACGGTTGTGCCCTGCTGCGCAGCACCGTAGGCCGCGGCCATCGACTGGCGGCACTGGCTCGTCGTGGAGGGGTAGTTTGAAGAAGTCCCCGTCGAATCCTTTTGGGAGGTGGCTTTAGTTTTGCCGAAGTTCGTTTGCCCTGTCGAGGCGTTCGAGTCGCCGTCACTCAGAATGATCATGACATTCTGGACGTTGGTGCTGCCGAACGACTGCGACATCAGGGCCGTCTGCGCGGCGTAGATAGAGCCGGCAAGATAAGTGCCTTCACCACCCTTAGGCTGGATGCCGTTGCAGCCCTTCGTCTGTCCGGTTGCCCCGGCCAGGGTCGATCCGCTGTCCTGGTAAGTGTAGCCAAACGTTGTGAGCTGATAGGTGCCGGCCGAGCCAGTTGGCGGTACCCACGAATTCTTAGTCGTTGGGGTTGTGGGCACTGTGGGCGCCGTGTACTGCACGATATTTGGCGAGCCGCTGCAACTGGTGTCCGCGCTGGTCGTGTTCGCGGCTATATTCGGGAACGTGAACAGGCTGACGGAATCGTACGAGCATGGTGAGACGCCCTGCCAGCAAGGGACAAGCCCGCTCGTAAGTTGCTGAACGCCGTTGAGCGCACACTCTTCCTTTGTGGCACCTTTGGCGCAGCCCGTGCCCGTGTCAGGTTGACTCATCGAGTTTGTCGAATCGAGAATGATCGCAACGTTCATCTGGACGGGATTACCACCTGTGGTGGCCGTGGCGTAGGACCGCAGAGTGATGGAATTTGCCGCATTGATGCCAAACAGCGACAGCATGCGGATGAAGTACATCGGCACCGTCGAGGTCTGCGTCACCTGAATCACGTTGTAGGATGTGTGATATGCATTGCATGGAACGGGCACCATACCGTTGTTCTGGATGCACTTGTATGTTGTCGTGAGCAGGGCGCCGGGCAGGTTAGGCGATGCATTTACCTGGCCCGTCTCTGCGCCGTACTGGTGGACCAGCGTATCGACCGTCGTTGTGGAGGTGGCACTTGTCAGGGCGTACGCGCCCGCCAGAGCTGCCGCATCGGTTGATGTCTGTAGCTGGTGGTATGCGACATAGGCGCGGCCGAGGTCGAGCGTGAGGCCGGCCATGCCGAAGAAAACGATGATCAGCAGCGGCAGCCACCAGATGATCTGGCCATGCTCGCTGCGCAAGCGAGAGATTGAAGAACCGCCAACTTCTTTCATTGGACGACCTCCGTTACCTGAGCAGATAGCGTGCAGGCCCCTGTCATGTTCTTGCCCCACACGTTCACGATGTTCAACATGCAGCCCGAATACTGCGCCTGAATCTCTGCAGTCCCGCCCGCTCCCATGTAGATGTTCCCGCCGGGCGTGTTGCAGGATTTTCCCAGCGCGCCAGAGGCACCGATTGCGGTAGTGCCACCGCTTGGAAAGTTAGGGTTATAAAGGTTATAGGTGAGCGTTATGCTGCTCTGCGTCAGGCCCGGCGCTGCCGCATAGATGGCGTTGGTTGCATCCTGACAGGGATCGTTGGCGCCGCGGTCAACCGCGAGCAAGCGTCCGGCATTGCCCACGGCTTCGGCCAGCTGCAACTTTTGATAGAGCGCAACCGAGAACGAGAAAATGCCTGTCATGATCAGCAGCATGATGGGGAGCGAGATGGCCATCTCGACCAAGGCTCCGCCTTCATTGTCGCGACCAAAAAATGCACGAACCCAGGCAACTACAAAATTCTTCTTGGGCATATTGCTCCCAAATGACGAACTCATTTCCAGCCTCCTCGGCATCCAGAACCCCTGCGGAAGTCGTCGCAGCTCATTCCTTGCCTGAACCCTGTACAACTCGCAAAAAGCCCGCGCTACTGCTCTTCAGGGAGAAAAAAGGTGATGCTGGGGTAAGCTACGACTCTAAGCCTATGCTGAATGTACTGATTTGGACAATGGCCAATTAGTGTGCCAGTTTAACCCAGGTCGTAATGATGTATGAAGTTACGAAGATCATGGATAAGAGGACGATCCTTAAGTAATCTTGGTCACGCCACCGGTCTATGTTTATTATATATTTGATAATAAATAGCTTAAGTGCTGTTGATCCGGTTTTTGGCTGGCAGATCGTCCCTGGGCTCTCCTCTCGAGCCTGGTTCACCGGCCCCGGATTTAGAGTGCTACCCCATCATTAATCTGGGCGCAGTCCATCCGCAGAGTGCCCCCGTCGTTGAAGATCAACCCGTTGAAACGGAAGATTCCCCCCACCGCCAGCACTCCCGCATTGAGCTTCAGGGTATGGCTGCCGGCGTAGACCACCACTGTGTTCGAACTGGTCAGCAGCGTAGCCTGGCCAGGCTGCTCGGAGAGGTTAGGGAAGAGGTCGTAGGGGGCGAGCGTGACCGTGTAGGTTGTGAATCCGCCTTCAGTCGAGATTGCGCTCACGGTTCCGTCAATTGTCTGGGGCATCAGCGTGACCGTCGTCACAGGCAACGACCCGGCGGCGAACGTTGCCGCGTGCGATGTCATCGATACGTTCTGGCCTGCCACCATATTTGCCGCCTCGAACCGGGCTCCGAAGGGCAAACTCGGCTGGTTCGTCAGCGCTCCCGAGGTCTGATAGACGGCGTTGGAAAAATTGCCGGGCAGCGCGCCCAGGTAGTAGGACGACTTGTCGAGATAGCCCTGCTGTTCCTGGCTGAGCACTGAAAACTGGCTGGGCGAGGCGGCCACGGTGTTCATCGGACCGGTGAAGACGTTCAGGTTGGTTGTGTCCGTGTCGTAGACCGCGATCCGCGTAGCCAGCAGCGAGCCATCGTCTTCGATCGTCACGTCCATATCGACGGGCATGCCGGCGGTGAGTTGCGCAAAGCCCGAGATGCCCTGAAACGTTGTGCTGCTGTCGGCGCGCACCTGCCAGCTCGGTCCATATTGTTTTGGACCGTCGGCACCGGCCACTGCAATCGTCGAAGCGCTTGCGCTGATCGAACCGATCAGTCCATGCAGCCCGGTGGCCGTGAGGTTTGAGCCCGTGGCGGCGCTGGCGGAGAGAGCAAATGTCGGCGAGATTGAAAACGAAGCGCTGTTGCCGCCGCCGCAACTCGAGAAGGTCGCCGATTGCGAGACCAGCATGTCGAGCGTCAGCCCCATGCTCGTTCCCGCAACGGTGATCGTCGAAGGCAGAATTGTCGTCACGCTCGCTGCGGGCACCTGCGCATCTTCAAAGGTGGTGTTCTGCAATCCGGCGGACGCATCGTAATTCATGCACACAAAAAACGCAGAACTCACCGTCACGGTCGCGGAGGTGTAAACATCCTGCGGAACATTAACGGTGACCAGCGGCTCTTCGATGCCGTTCAGATGAATAAACTCCGGACTCACCGGCGCACTGACCAGGGTCACGGATTTGCCGGCCGCGTTGGTGAGCGTGATGCCGGTGATTTGCACGTTGAAGGCGGAGAGCCGATCATTGGCAGTGCTTGTCGCCAACACCGTCACCGAGGTGATGCTGCCCGCGGTGGGCGTGTTGGCCTGACTCGCGGAGATGCCCGGTGAGGCTCCGCATCCAGCAAGCGGAATTGCACTGAGAGATGCTGCCGCGGTGAGAACCGTCAAGCAACAACGCAGACGCCTGGGAAGTGGTGCAGCCAATTTAGCGGGACCCAATCTACTCTCCATTTTGGCCTGCTCCAAAATGCGAACAAGGCGTTGGATCGGACGGTTCAATTATGCAGAGCTACGCAAGGCTGCGCGCTCACGCAAGGGCTGGTTGCCTGTACAACTAATGGGGTAGGATGCTCAGATTGCCGCTTGGGCAATGCATTCTGCACGATTTATGGATGGAGTAAGTCCCCGAAGATTTGGAGTTTTGATTACATGAGAGATATAGCGATTGTTACTGCGGTGCGGACGCCGCTGGGCAAATTTCAGGGCTCGCTGCAATCATTCGCTTCGCCGCGGCTCGGTGCACTCGTTGTGCGCGACGCTGTACGACGCGCGGGCGACTGCGATGACCCGGGGGCAGGCAGAAATTCCGGTTCCAGAGATGCTCTCTTGCTCAAAGAGATTGACGAGTGCATTATGGGCTGCGTTCTGCAGGCGGGCGTGGGACAAAACCCCGCGCGCCAGGCGGCGATCCATGCCGGCATTCCTGCTGAGGCCTCCGCGCTCACCGTCAACCAGGTATGCGGATCCGGGCTGCGCGCGGTTGCTCTCGCCGCGCAGGCGATTCAATGCGGAGACAGCAACATTGTTGTCGCGGGTGGCATGGAATCGATGACCAACGCGCCCTATTTGCTGCCGCAGGCCCGCCGCGGTTATCGCATGGGCAACAGTCAAGTCGTCGACGCCATGATCCACGACGGCCTGCTCGACGCTTACAACAATTTTCATATGGGCATCGGCGCCGAAATGGTGGCGGAAAAATACGGCATCACCCGCGCGGAGCAGGATGCCTTCGCCGCCGAATCGCACCGCCGCGCGGCCGAGGCAACGCAGAAGGGATTTTTCCGCGATGAGATTCTTGCCGTGCCGCTGCCCCCCGCGAAGAAGGGCGAAGAGGGCCGCAGCTTCGACGCGGACGAAGCAGTGCGCGCCGGCACGAGCGTGGAAATTCTCGCGCGCCTGAAGCCTGCCTTCAAGGAAGGCGGCGCGGTCACTGCCGGCAATGCTCCGGGTATCAGCGATGGCGCTGCCGCCGTAGTAGTGATGAGCGCCGAGGAGGCGGCCAGGCGAGAACTGAAGCCGATGGCGGTGATTCGCGCACAGGCGGTGGCCGGCCGCGAGCCGGCGTGGTTCAGCCTCGCGCCTATCGATGCCGTGCGTAAGGTTGTGGCGAAAGCCGGTTGGGCCATCGGCGATGTTGAGCTCTTCGAACTCAACGAGGCCTTCAGCGTGCAGGCACTCGCCGTGATGCGCGATCTCAACCTGGACCCGGCTCGCGTCAATATACATGGTGGCGCGGTTGCTCTCGGGCATCCCATTGGCGCGAGCGGCGCGCGTGTGCTTGTGACGCTGCTCTACGCCATGCAGCGCTACGGCAGGCGAAAAGGCGTCGCGGCACTGTGCCTCGGCGGCGGGAACGCGGTTGCCCTCGCCGTGGAGTTGCCCTGACGACCGGAGCTGCCCTGAGGACCGGAACCCACTGAGGACCGTGCCTGTTTCGAGCGCCTCAGCTCGGCCTTTACTGTTCATAAACGGACACTTCGTACTGCGAGCGGTCACCCACCGTTCCGCCTTCAAGGCGGCCGGTGGATTGTAAGCGCTTTGTCTGCACCATCTGGCTGACCGGGCTCTTTGGCACGGCAAGTGCTCTTGCCATCAGGTGATGGATATCGCTCGGCCTGATATTAAGCAAAAGAAGAAGCGCCAGATGTTCGTATGGGCTGGCGCAGGGGTGTTGGTTCTCCTCGGTGCAGTTTTTGCGGTCTCCCGGCTCAAACCGGCGGCGCCGACACAGGATCGCTCCGCTATCTGGACAGACACGGTAAAGCGCGGCCCGATGATCCGGCAGGTGCGCGGCTCGACGGGCACGTTGGTGCCGCGGGAAGACAGCATTCAACTTATCCCGGCACAGACCGATGCCACGGTGGTTCACATTCGCGTTCTGCCCGGCACCAAAATTACGCCGGACACGATCCTGATGGATTTATCGGATCCGCAACTGGAGCAGCAACTGCTGAGCGCTCAGTTGGCGCTCAAGGGCGCGGAGGCTGACTACAAGAGTCTGCAAGCGACGCTGCAAAGCACGCTGATGGATAAGAACGCCGCGGCCGCTGAAGTCAATTCCAACTACACGCAGGACCAACTGCAGGCCCAGACGGACAAGGCTCTCTTTGACCTCGGCGTCATTTCAGGAATGACCTACAACAAGTCGAAGAGTACGGCGGACCAGCTCAATACTCAGCACGAGATCAGCCAGCGGCAGCTCGACGTGAACCAGAAGGCGATCGAAGTACAACTCGCCTCTGCGCAGGCCAAGGTCGACCAGGCGAAGGCTCTCTACGACCTCTATCAGAAGCAGTCCGAGGCTCTTGAAGTCAGGGCGGGCCTCGCCGGCGAGCTAGTGTCGCTGCCCATCCCCTTGCAGGTGGGCCAGCACGTGTCCGCCGGAACGTCGGTTGCTGAAGTCATCCAACCCGACAAACTCAAGGCGGCGCTGCAAATCGCTGAGACCCAGGCGCACGACATCCAGATCGGCCAGCCCGCGTCCATCGACACACACAATGGAGTGGTATCCGGCCACGTAATCAGAATTGATCCAACTGTTTTGAACGGGACGCGCACGGTTGACGTATCACTCGATGGGCCGCTTCCTGAGGGCGCGGTGCCGCAGTTGAGCGTGGATGGAACCATCGACCTGGAACGGATGACGGATGTGCTTTACGTCGGCAGGCCGGCCCTGGGGAATGAGAATTCCACGCTGAGCCTCTTCAAGGTCGATCCCGACGGCAAGGGAGCTACGCGCGTTCCCGTCAAGGTGGGCCGCGCCTCGGTCAACAGCATTCAGGTGCTTGAAGGGCTCAAGGAAGGCGACACGGTTATCCTCTCCGACATGTCGCGATACGACAACGTCGATCGCGTCCGGCTGGAGTAGGCATTCAACTGATCCGCGAATTCAGAGGCTTGAATTCAGAACGAAACTTGTACACAGATTCAAGGGGGATTGGATGGCAACCAACGACAAGCTGATTGAAATTGAAGACCTCACCAAAGTCTTCTACACCGACGAAGTGGAGACGCACGCGCTCTCCGGCATTCATCTCACCATCTCCCGCGGAGAATACGTGGCAATGTCGGGGCCGTCGGGCTGCGGCAAGTCCACGTTGCTGTCGATCCTCGGGCTGCTCGATACGCCGACCGGAGGCCGCTACCACCTCAACAACCAGCCGGTCGAGAACCTGAGCTTCAGCGAGCGCTCGCGCATCCGCAACCAGGAAATCGGGTTCATCTTTCAGAGCTTCAATCTCATCGGCGACCTCACCGTCGAAGAGAACGTCGAGCTGCCGCTCACCTATCGCGCCGGCATGCCGTCGGCCGAGCGCAAGAAGCGCGTGAAAGAAGCTCTGGAGCGCGTGAACATGGCGCATCGCATGCGTCATTATCCGGCACAGCTCTCGGGCGGTCAGCAGCAGCGCGTCGCCGTGGCCCGCGCCCTCGCTGGTTCGCCATCGATCCTGCTTGCCGACGAGCCGACAGGCAACCTGGACTCGAAGAACGGCGAGGCTGTGATGCATTTGCTTGCCGACCTGCACCGCGAAGGATCGACGATCTGCATGGTGACGCACGATCCGCGCTTCGCCAAGCACGCGCAGCGCGAGGTCCATCTCTTCGACGGCAAGGTGGTGTCAGAAGACGAGCTGCGCAAGCTGACCGAGGAAGTGGAGGTCTAGGCATGCCGCTTCGGAGCATCGGCCGCGATCTGCGATTTGTGCTGCGCCAGTTGCGCAAGAGCCCCGGCTTCACCCTCACGGCGGTTCTCACGCTGGCCTTCGGCATTGGCGCCACCACTGCGATCTTCTCGATCGTTGAAGGCGTGCTGCTGCGGCCCTTGCCGTTTCTGCAGCCGGATCGGCTGATGCTTCTTGGCGATGCTCCGGAGGGAATGGACAACGTGCGCGCGGGGGCGCCCAGCACGACGCCTCCCGCGACGCTCATCTATGGGCGCGACCTGCGAGTCTACGAGAGCCTCGGCGCGTATCAGCAGACAGGCTTTGTACTTTCCGGCCCGAGCGAGCCCGCGCAGATCCCCGCATCGCGCCTTCAGGCAAGCGTCTTTCACGTACTCGGTGTCTCTCCCCTGACGGGGCGCACATTCACGAAACAGGAAGACGAGAGCCGCGAGCAGGTGGCTGTCATCAGCTACCCGATGTGGCGGAACCGCCTTCATGGCGATCCGAATGTGCTGGGAACCAAGATCCTGCTCGATCGCAAACCCTATGTCGTTGTGGGTGTGATGCCCCGCAACTTCGAATTTCCGCTCGTTCCCGGGCAGCTCAATCGCAGCGAGCTTTGGGTCCCCATGAGCTTTACCCAGACTGAGCTCGTGCAGGGTGCGGGCAGCTGGAACGTAAGATTGGTCGGCCGCCTGACGCCGGGCGTAACGCCTCAGCAAGCCCTTGAGGACGCAATGCCCGCAGCGCAGGATGTGATGCGCCACTTTCCCGCTTCGATGGGCTTGGGCAATTTTCGCATTCATCCGGTGATTCAACCGTTGACCGAGGCCACGGTCGCAGAGGCTCGGCCGATGGTCCGCACGCTATTTCTCGCGGTCATTGTAGTGTTGTTCATTGCCTGCGCAAATCTTGCTGGATTGCTTCTGGTGCGCATGATTCGCCGTCGACGGGAAATCTCTGTCCGGCTTGCCCTGGGCGCCACTAATGCGGCAATTCTGCATCAATCGCTGGTCGAAGCGCTGGCGCTCAGCGTCGGCGGCGGACTCGTCGGACTCCTCCTGGCATCTGCCGCGTTGAAGGTGGGCATGAGCTTTCTGCCTGAGTCGCTACCGCGCGTGAGCGAAATCGGTCTTGACTGGCAGGTTGTCGCCTTCGCGCTCGCGCTGGCCGTTCTCACCGGTCTGTTTTGCGGCTCTATCCCTGCGCTTACCGCCATGCGCACCGGCGTGAATGAAGCGCTCAAGGAAGGCGGCCGCACGGGCACTGAAGGAAGCGGCCACGCACGACTCCGCTCGATCCTGGTCGTGGCTGAGTTAGCCGTCGCGCTCGTTCTGCTTACCGCTTCGGGGCTCCTGCTGCGCAGCTTTGAGAAGATGCGCGAAGTGGATCTCGGCTTCCGCACCGACCACACGCTGACGGCGTTCCTTGCGCTGCCGCGTCAGCAGTATTCCACGCAGACTTCCGTGGATGCCTTCTATTCGGTTCTCATGGCCAAGCTCAAGCAACTGCCTGGCGTGCAGGCCGTGGGAACTACCACATCGCTGCCCGACAGCGGCGATGAGAACAGCACCGGTTTTGTCGCGGAAGGCTACACGCCTCCCAAGGGAACCACTGTAAATCTTGCCTTGTCGTCCGAGGTAGACGGCGACTATTTCCACGCCGTGGGCATTCCGCTGGTGCGTGGCCGCGTCTTTAGTCTGTCTGATACGGCCACATCGCCGCTGGTTGCGATCGTGAACCACACGCTTGCGGATCGCTACTGGCATGGCCAGAATCCCATCGGCAAGCGCCTCAAAGTTGGCATTCCGGAATCTCCCACGCCATGGGCTACCGTGGTGGGCGAAATCGGCGATATCAAGCAGACTTCAGCCGACTCCGACACGATTAGTCAGCTCTACTTTCCCAATAGCCAGTTCAAAACGGCCCTTGGCCAGTTTGCGCCGACCGACATGATCATGGGCGGTTGGGGAGCGATTGTAATGCGCAGCCAGTTGCCGCCTGAGCAAATGACCGATTCGCTTCGCGCCACCGTTCGGTCCATTGACCCGCAGCTTGCCCTGACCAACGTCGAGTCGATGGATCAGGTGGTCGCCGAGACCCAGGTGTCCCGCCGCTTCAACACGGTATTGATTTCAGCCTTTGCCGCGGCCGCGGCGCTCCTGGCTCTGATCGGGATTTACAGCGTGATTGCCTTCTCCGCTGCTATGCGCACGCACGAGCTGGCGATCCGGCTGGCCCTGGGCTCGCAGCGCTCCAGCGTGATGCGCCTGGTGCTCGCTTCGGGAGCAAGGCTCGGCCTTGCCGGCTGCCTCATCGGAACCGTAGCGTCTCTTTTCGCCACGCAGTTGCTTCGTTCGCTGCTCTTCCAGGTTAATCCGCTCGATCCCTATGTGCTGGTATTGGCCGTCGCGTCCATCTTCGCGCTCGCGCTCGCTGCGTCGGTCATTCCTGCGCGGCGCGCCGCAACCATCGAGCCCATGCAGGCATTGCGGAACGAGTAGAAGCGTTTCGTCACAACTTGATGCCGGCTTCGGCACCCGGAGGAGAAGCAATGAGCCAGTTGCTGCAGGATACGCGCTACGCCTTGCGCCAGCTTCGCAAGTCGCCCGGATTCACCATCACTGCGATCCTCACGCTCGCCCTCGGCATCGGCGCCACAACGGCCATCTTCACGCTGGTGCATGCCGTGCTGCTCAAGTCGCTCCCGGTTACACGGCCGGATGAACTCTATCGCATTGGCAAGAAGGTGCACTGCTGCCAGTGGGGCGGCTTTACGCAGTACGAAGAGTTCTCCATTTTCAACGACGAGTTGTACCGCCGCTTCCGCGACAATACGCCGGCCTTCGTTGATCTGGCCGCCTTTCAGGGCGGCAGCACCGGCCTGGGCGTGCGCCGCGCGGGCACGGCGGAGACGGCGGCAACCCGCGATGGACAGTTCGTCTCAGGAAACTTCTTCCGTACTTTCGGCGTCGGTCCGTGGATCGGACGCGTATTGAATGACGAGGACGATCGCGAGGGCGCGCCTCCCGTCGCAGTCATGAGCTATCACGCGTGGGCTGCGAAATACAACTCCGACCCGTCTGTCATCGGCGCTTCCTTCCAGTTCAACGGCAAGCCTTTCACAGTTGTCGGCGTTGGCGCTCCAGGCTTCTACGGCGCCGATTTACGTGGCTGGGGGATGGCGGATTTCTGGATGCCGCTCTCCGCGGAGCCGTTGATCAGGGAACAGACCTCATGGTTGAAGATTCCCAGCTCCAACTGGCTCGACATCATCGGCAGGGTCAAGCCGGGCACCGACCCTAAAGCTCTTGAAGCGCAGCTGAGGGTGGAACTGCGGCAGTGGCAGATGAGCCACTTCTCTGACCTCAGCACGCAGGACAAGGAGTATCTGCCCAAGCAGAATCTTTTCCTGACGCCCGGTGGCGCCGGCGTTAC
>JBATYG010000726.1:0-2418 GCA_049673945.1 Occallatibacter sp. | reverse complement strand
TCGCCACCGGTACTGGCGTGGCGCCAATGCGCGGATTTCTGCAGTGGCTCTTTCCGGAGGATGGTACGGATCGCAGCGCGGGCAAGGAGATCTGGCTCGTCTATGGAACGCGGTACGAGAGCGAGATCTATTATCGCGACGAGTTCGAGGGCTACGCGGCGAAGCATGCGAATTTCCACTACCTGCCGACGCTGAGCCGCGCGCCGGAAGACTGGATTGGGCTGCGGGGGTATGTGCAGGACCATGCGGCACGCGTGATTGAAGAGCGGGCCGCACGCCTTGGCCACGCGCTGCCGGCGCCTCCTCCTGATCCGGGGATTCCGCCCGCGGAGCTGAAATTTGGCATCAACGCCTATGTCTGCGGGCTGAATGAGATGATCACTGCCGTGCGCGATCGCCTGAAGGGCTTGGGTTGGCACCGGAAGCAGATTGTGGCGGAGAGATACGACTGAGGGTGTATCGACTTATAGGAATGACCATCGTTGCGTGGGGAAATCTGGCTAGACGAAGCGAAGGCCGCAGACTGTGGCGGGCCCACAATCAAGGCCGACAATGAAGTAATTTCTTTGTCGCTCGTCGCTAAGATACACCCGGTATCTGTCACTCCTCGCTTCGCGAACTGAGAAAAAATTGCTCCCGGCAATGGCCTTTCCTATAGGTCGATACACCCTATAGATTGAAGAGATCTCGCAATCTGCGGGTCTGTGCGCGGCTAACTGGGATCTCGGTCTGCTTCTTGTCGTTCATGCGGAGCTGATAGCTCGACTTGAACCACGGCACTACTTCGCGGATGTGGTTGATATTGACGACGTAGCCGCGATGCGCGCGCCAGAAGATCGAGGGGTCGAGCAGCTCGAGCAGTTCTTCGAGCGTGCGGCACTTGGAATGCCCTTCGAAGCTCTGCGTCACGACACGAATTATGCCTTCATCAATCGCGGCAAAGCAGATCTCGGCTTGATCGACGAGAAGCAGGCGGCTCTGCGCCTGCACGATCAGCTTTGACGGCTGCGCGGCGCGGTTGCCGTTTTGCGGGCGGTTGAGAAGGCGCAGCAGGGCGTCGATCTGTGTATCGGGCAGCGCGCCCGGCGCAGTTTCAGCGATGCGCACCCGTACGCGCTCGAGGGCCTGCCTGACGCGAGCCGGGTCGAAGGGCTTGAGCAGATAGTCGACCGCATTTACATCGAAGGCGCGGACGGCGTACTGGTCGTAGGCCGTGGCGAAAACGATCTGCGGCAGCGGTTCGGGCTCTTTATCGGCTGGGGCGCGGTGCTTTTCGACAAGCTTCTGAATGACGGCGAAGCCATCGAGGCCAGGCATCTGAACGTCGAGAAAAACCAGATCGGGATGGTGCTCTTCGATGAGCGAAACAGCCTCGATGCCGTTGGTCCCCTGCGCCACCACGTCAACGCCGCCGACCTGATCGAGCAGATATTTCAGCTCGTCGCGGGCCAGTTGTTCGTCATCGATGATGAGCGCGGAGATGGGCACTGGAAGTTTGATTGTAGGGAGCCGAAGATGGGCGGGTCAATGCGAGCGTTCAACGCGGGTGGGTCTGGGCGAGTCTGCACCATGCATGCGGGCCACGGTAGAGCGGTCGCAGGTCAGTCGCCGATCATGTGCAGGCGGGCCGGCATCTGATCATGGGCTAGCTCGTGGCCGCAGCGTGTGCAGAAGAGATCGGTGGGTCGCACGGTTCTGAAGCAGTTGCCGCAACTGGCGGTGAGCTGGTAATTGCATTGCGGGCAGAAGTGGAAGTCGCTCTGCGCGTGGGTCCCGCATGCCGGACAACTGGTGACCAGTGGTGTGCGCAGCAGAAAATAGAGCACTACGCCTATGCCGCCGGGCATCACGAAGCAGACCAGCATCCAGAAGCGCACACTCATTGAGCGGAGCGGGGCATCCTTGCTGACAAAGCCCACCATCAGGAAATAAACGGCCGCCAGCAATCCCCAAGAGAGATTCATGTAGATGCGCAGCCCGATCGGCGGAATGTGGTGCTGCTGCTTGGGGAAGACCAGCCAGAAGTAGTACTCAACCAGCACGAAGGCCGCCGCGGCGGCGAGGATCGACCAGATGGGGATCAGCCGTGTGTCGTCGTTGCCGTGAATGGATTGCGGATCTCGCATGAGACTTGTCCGGCCCCTGGCGAAATCCTAAAAGATCAGGCCGGGATTAACCACTGACTATGGGACGGAAAGCAGAATCGAGAAGTTGCGCGCACTTTAAGTGTGCTGGCGAGTGACTCAAAAATCAGGACTTACGGCGCACCCACCCGGCCAGCAGAACCGAAGCGAGCAGAGCGGTGCTCATGAAGAAGCCCCAGATCGCAATTTCGCTGAGCGGGCCGCCGAGGCGCTCCTCTTCAACCAGAGTGTCGGCGATCCACCAGAGCGGGGGCCCCACAATAAAAAGCACCAG
>JBATYG010000725.1:0-2534 GCA_049673945.1 Occallatibacter sp. | reverse complement strand
ACATTGCCCGTACGATTCGCACCATGATCAAGAGCGGAGCGGCCGCAGTACACATTGAGGATCAGGTTGGGGCGAAACGATGCGGCCACAGGCCGGGAAAGGAACTCGTTCCGGCTGCGGAAATGGTTGACCGCATCAAAGCGGCGGTGGATGCACGGTCTGACGAGCAGTTCGTGATCATGGCGAGGACCGATGCGCTCGCAAACGAAGGCCTTGAAGCCGCTATTATGCGCGCCCAGGCCTATGTGGCGGCGGGCGCCGACATGATCTTTGCCGAAGTGGTAACGCAACTGGACATGTATGCGAAATTCCGTGAGGCGGTTGGCGTTCCAATCCTTGCCAACATCACCGAGTTCGGCAAGACTCCGCTCTTCACGCGCGACGAACTTAGCGGCGCCGGCGTAGATATTGTCCTTTATTGCTGCGCAGCTTACCGCGCGATGAACGCGGCGGCCCTGCGGGTCTACGAGACAATCCGCAAAGAAGGCACGCAGCGCAGTGTGATTGCGATGATGCAGAGCCGCGAGGATCTCTACAAATATCTCAACTATCACGCCTACGAAGAGAAGCTGGACGCGCTCTTCGCGAAAGACGAGACCGCTGAGTAGACAGCGCGAAGCTTTATCGATTAGCGTGGGCTCTCTGGAGGCACCCGAATGAGCACAAATGAAGCAAGCTCGACGCCAGAGGCCTTCAAACCGAAAAAGTCTGTGGCACTCTCAGGCACGCCCGCCGGCAACACGGCTCTCTGCACGGTGGGCCACAACGGCAATGATCTGCACTATCGCGGATATGACATCCACGATCTCGCCGCGCATTGCGAGTTTGAAGAGGTCGCTCACCTGCTGGTGCATGGCAAGCTGCCCACAGCGGAAGAGCTAGCCGCCTACAAAGGGCGGTTGGCGCAGCTGCGCGGCCTGCCGCCTGCGTTACGCCAGGCGCTGGAATTGCTGCCGGCGACAACACACCCGATGGACGTGCTGCGCACTGGGGTCTCGGTGATCGGCTGCTTGGAGCCGGAGGGCGGCACTCACGATGACAACGGCGCGCGCCTGCTGGCAGACAGGCTGCTCGCGTCGCTGCCGTCGATGCTGCTCTATTGGCACCACTTTGCCGGGAAGAATAAGCGCATCGAAGTCGAATTAGATGCTGACTCGATTGCGGCGCATTTTCTGCATCTGCTGCACGGGAAGAGGCCGTCGCCGGAGCGGGTGGCTGCGATGCAGACTTCGCTGATCCTGTATGCGGAGCATGAGTTCAATGCATCAACCTTTACCTCGCGCGTCATCGCTGGAACTGGCTCCGACCTTTACTCCTGCATCACGGGCGCCATTGGAGCGCTCAAGGGCCCTAAGCACGGCGGCGCGAACGAAGTCGCGCTCGAGATTCAAGAGCGTTACGCCGACGCCGACGAGGCGGAGGAAGATATCCGGAGGCGCGTTGCCGCGCGGGAAGTCATCATTGGCTTCGGCCATCCTGTCTACACCGTCAGCGATCCCCGCAATGAGATCATCCGCGAAGTGGCGCACACGCTGGCAACGGAGGCGCGCGACATGAGGCTGTTTTCGATCGCGCAGCGCGTTGAGGCCGTGATGCACGACGCGAAGAGGATGTTTCCCAACCTGGACTGGTACAGCGCGGTCGCCTATCATCTGATGGGTATTCCGGTCGATCTGTTCACGCCCATCTTCGTGATGGCGCGGACCGCTGGCTGGTCTGCCCATGTGATCGAGCAGCGTCAGGATGGAAAGATCATCCGGCCTTCGGCCAATTACACCGGCCCTGACAATCTGCCCTTCGCCGCCATCGCCGATCGAAGGTGAAAGAGGAGCCCGTTTGTCATCACACCTCAGCAATGAACGCCCGGTGCCGGACGCAGTGCTGACCGATATTGCAGACTACGCGCTCAGCTACGAGATCGGGAGCGATCTGGCGTGGACAACTGCGCGCTATTGCTTCATTGACACGCTGGGCTGCGGCCTTGAGGCGCTTGAATATCCCGCCTGCACCAAGCTGCTTGGCCCGATTGTTCCCCACACGGTGGTGCCCCATGGCGCGCGCGTTCCGGGCACGAGCTATCAACTCGATCCGGTGCAGGCCGCGTTCAACATAGGCGCCATGATTCGCTGGCTCGACTACAACGACACGTGGCTCGCAGCGGAGTGGGGCCACCCTTCGGACAATCTTGGCGGCATACTCGCGACTGCCGACTGGCTCTCTCGCAATGCGCTGGCAGCGGGCAAAGCGCCCTTCACGATGAAGCGGGTGCTGGCAGCGATGATAAAAGCGCACGAGATCCAGGGCTGCATCGCGCTCGAGAACTCATTTAACAAGGTCGGGCTCGATCACGTCGTCCTAGTGAAAGTGGCTTCAACCGCGGTTGTAAGCGCACTGCTCGGCCTGACGCGCGGGCAGACGATCGCCGCTCTCTCGCTTGCATGGGTCGACGGCCAGAGCCTGCGCACTTATCGTCACGCGCCAAACGCCGGCTCGCGCAAAAGCTGGGCCGCGGGCGACGCCACCAGCCGCGCGGT
>JBATYG010000724.1:0-5633 GCA_049673945.1 Occallatibacter sp. | reverse complement strand
GGATAAACGCGGCCGGTTGCTGTGTTCCGAAGACTGTTTTCTTCCAACTCGAACGAATAGCGCGTGTCCGGGTCGCAGAGCAGGGACAAAACTTCAGGTTCCATGACTTCCTGGCTGTCTGTGATTGCGCAAGCCTTGCCTATCTATACACCAAGGTTCGGCCCGCGGCGGCGAAACTTCGCTCACCGGCAACCACTAAGGCACGCTTGCTACAATCGAAAAGGCCGCGACCCACCGCATCGTCGGCGACATTGAGCAAGTAGTTCGACGAATGACCCTCCGTCTTTTCAACACCTTAACGGGACAGGTAGACGATCTTGCCCCTGCCGATGGCGACGCGCTGCGCATGTATGCCTGCGGGCCCACCGTCTACGACTACGGCCATATCGGCAACTTCCGCACCTTTCTGCAGATTGACGTTCTTCGCCGCTATCTCAAACTGACCGGCGTCCGTATCCGCCACGTCATGAACATCACCGACGTAGACGACAAGATCATTCGCAACGCCGCGGCCGCCGGTATCCCAATCGGCGAATACACGCCGCCCTTCGTCGACGCCTTCTTCGAAGATCTCAATTTTCTTCGTGTTGAGCAGCCCGAAATCATCGCCCGCGCCACTGAGCACATTCCGCGCATGGTTGCGCTCATCCAGCGCCTTGCGGCTGAAAATGCGGCTTACCAGACGGAGGACGGAAGCTGGTACTTCCGCCTCTCGGCCTTCCCCGAATACGGAAAGCTCAGCAAGAAAGACTTGACGGGCATCGAAGACGGCGCTCGCGTCGACGTGGATGAATACGAGAAGGATTCGGCCCGCGACTTCGCCCTGTGGAAAGCAGCTAAGCCCGGCGAAACGTTCTGGGAGACGCCCATCGGACGCGGCCGCCCCGGCTGGCACATCGAGTGCTCCGCCATGGCGATGGAATATCTCGGCGATACCTTCGACCTGCATGCCGGCGGCGAAGACCTCATGTTCCCGCACCATGAGAACGAGATCGCGCAAAGTGAAACCGCCACGCACAAGACCTTCGCGCGCCACTGGATGCATGTCCGGTTCCTGCTCGTGGACGGCCGCAAGATGTCAAAGAGCGAGGGCAATTTCTACACCTTGCGCGACTTGCTGCTGAAGGGCTTCAAGGCCTCGGCGATCCGCTTGGCGCTGATCTCGGTGCCCTACCGGCACCAGCACAACTTCACTTTCGACGGACTGGCCGAGGCCACCAACGCCATCGACCGCCTGCGGACTTTTTACCAGCGCCTGGTCCGGGGCGTCTTCCCCGCCGGCGACAATCCAGAATTGCAGGCGGCCGCGAAAGCGGCGCACGAAACCTACATGGCCGCCCTGGCCAACGACCTCAACACCGCCGAAGCGCGCGCGCCTATCTTCGATCTCGTCCGCGCCGGCAACACGGCCATCGACCAGGGCAAGCTCCACGGCAGCGACCGCGATGCAATCCTCAAGGTGCTCGCGGCTTTCGACGCCGTCTTCGATGTGATCGAGGACCACGACGCCGAACCAACGCGCCACGCGCTCGCCTGGGCCGAGCAAGCGGGCCGCAGCGCCGACGTTGCGCCCGAGCTGCTCGCGCGCCAGGGCCTCAGCGACGAAGCCATCGAGGCTCTGGTTGCCGAGCGTACACTGGCCAAGAAGCATCGCAACTTTGCCCGCGCCGACCAGATCCGCAAGGAGCTGGCCGAAAAGGGCGTAGTTTTAGAAGATTTGAAGGACGGCGTACTCTGGAAACGGAAATAGCCGATTGACGGTGCAGCGAGGAACCCGCTTTTGGAAGCCGACGATCTCAAAGAACTGCAGGAACACGCCGAACAGGGTGCGAAAGAATCAGCACACCGGCCGGTTGCCTTTTTTATGAGCGTGATGGCTGTGCTCGTGGCCATCACCACCGTGCTTGGCCATCGCTCGCATACTGAAGCCATCCTTCTTCAAAACCGGGCCACCGACCAGTGGAACGAGTACCAGGCGCGAAAGATCCGCGTCAACAATACGGCGCTGATCTCGGATATGCTCGGCGTCGTCACAGTCGCTGACAAGGATCGCGCGCAACAGATTCTGCAGGCGTATCACGCGCACCAGGACAAATGGGCCGCGGAGCTGCAGCAGAGCTCACAGGAAGCGAGCAAGCTTGAGACCGAGGTCCATAGCGCCGAGGCGCGCGCCCTGCGCCTTGACCTGGCCGAGGCCCTGCTCGAGATCGCGCTCGTCATCACGTCCGTGACGCTGCTCACCTACCGGCTCGTCTACTGGTACTTCGGCATCGTCTTCGCGGTGTGCGGGATAGTCTCGGTGGCTACGGCCTATATTCCCTGGTAGCGATTCCCCCGTAGCGATTCCCGTTAGCGATTCTCTGGCAGCGCTCAGCCCGTGTTGCGCAGTCCCGCCGAGATTCCGCTGATCGTCGCGGCAATGGCGCGATTGACTTCGGGCGTGTTCTCGCCGGCGCGCTTGCGGCGCAGCATGTCCACCTGGATGAGGTGCATGGGATCGACATAGGGATTGCGCAGCCTGATCGACCGCGCCAGCACCTGGTTCTTCTCAAGCAGTTCCTTCTGCCCGGTCACCGCCAGCACCGTGCGCACGGTGCGGTGAAACTCCGCCACGATCATGTCGTAGACGCGCTCGCGCAGCATCGCGTCTTCCACCAGCGTCGAATACTGCTTCGCGGTTCCGAGATCCGCCTTGCCCAGCGCCATCTCCACGTTGCGGACGAGATCAATGAAGAGCGGAAATTCGCGCGCCATCGTCTGCAGCAGCTCAAGCGCGCCCGGCCGCTCCATGTATTCGCCGAGAGCGAAGCCCACGCCAAACCATGCGGGCACCAGCAGGCGTGACTGCGTCCAGCCAAAGACCCAGGGAATCGCGCGCAGGTCGGCAATCTGCGTCGACGTCTTGCGGCGCGATGGCCGTGAGCCGATCATCGCGTACTCCAGTTCGGCCACCGGCGTCGACTGCTCAAAGTACGCGATCAGATCCGGGCTATCGAGAATCTTCTCGCGGTAGAATCCAAACGAAATCAGCGACAGCTCTTCGAGCGCCGTCTCCCACTCCGGCTTGAGCACGCCCGTGAAGTGACCCTCGGGATCGCGCGCATTCGGCCGCGCCAGCGCGTCCAGCGAGGCGGCGATCATCAGCTCAAGACTGCGCTCGGCCAGCACCTCATCGGCGTACTTGAAGTTCAACACTTCGCCCTGCTCGGTGAGGCGCAACTGCCCCTCGAAGGAGTCCATGGGCTGCGCAAAAATCGCGCGATGCGTGGGACCGCCGCCGCGGCCAACCGTGCCGCCGCGGCCGTGAAAGAGCCTCAGCTTCACGCCGGCTTCGCGGGCCACCGTGTGCAGATCGCGATGCGCCTTGAAGATCTCCCACGTGCTCGTCAGCATGCCCCCGTCCTTGTTTGAGTCCGAGTAGCCGAGCATCACTTCCTGCCAGTTATCCCAGCTCGCCAGCAATTTGCGATAATCCGGCCGGCTCCACAGCTCGCGGCATACAGCGGGCGCGTTGCGCAGATCCTCGATCGATTCGAAAAGCGGCACCGGCATCAGTCCAGGGTCAGGTCTTGCGCCGGTTTTGGCCTCCTGCCCGCTCGCAGCGCCGGACGCGCCGGTCGAACCCTCGACCCTCACGCCGCCCAGCCGCGCCAGCCGCACCACCGTCAGCACATCTTCCACCGACCCCGCGCCGCTGATCACATACTGGCGAATCGCCTCGGGCGAGCAGCCTTCCTTTGCCTCCGCCACCACGCGAAACGTCTCCAGCACACCCGCCGTGTCCTGCGACAACGAGCCGGACAGCGTCGGCCCGATCGTATCGGCAACCGCCTCTTTCAGCGCCGCCGAGAGCACGCGCGCATGCTGCCGGATGTCGAGCGTGTGTAGATGCAACCCGAAAGCACGCACCTGCAGAATCAGTGGGTCCACCAGGGTTCGCGCAATGCGCAACCCCTCGTGCTCGGCGAGCGAAGCGTGCAGCACTTCGAGATCGTCAAGAAATTCATCTGCGGAGCCGTAGGCGGCGAGAGACTTCGCCAGCCTCTGCTGCTCCTGCGCCAATGTGAACGGCATCACGGGCAGCGAAGCCCCGCCAAGGCCTGCGCCCTGCGTTGTTTCGTCGATCAGACGCTGGATCCGCGCCTTGATGCAGATCGTAAACCGACGGTAGTACTCAAAGTCATACAGCGCGCCAAAGACCTGCGCCCCCGGCGTGTGAACCTGCGCTACGTAGGCCTCGAGCCGCTTCAGCAGCTCCGGGCTCACCGGCCGTTGCTGCGCGCTCGTTGTCAGCAGGTCAATCAGGAAATCGAGTTGCTGCCGATAATAGAGCAGCAGGTGTCCGCGCGCGAGCCGCAGCGCGTCGCGCGTCACCTCCGGCGTCACAAAAGGATTGCCGTCGCGGTCGCCCCCGATCCACGAGCCGAAGTGCAACATCAGCGGCAGATCATGAGGATCGATCTTTAGCCCATAGGCCGAGCGCAGCGCCTGCGCGATTTCAAGATAGAGCGTCGGCAGCGTCGCAAAGATGGAGACGTCATAGTAGTCGAGCCCCATCTTGATCTCGTCCAGCACCGTCGGCCGCCGCGAACGCACTTCATCGGTCTGCCACAGGCTCGTGATCTCCGCGCGAATCAGCGCCTGTAGCCGCGCCAGCTCCTGCTCGGGAATCGGAATGCGATCGAGCGTCGCCAGGAAGTCGCCGATGCGCCGCCGCTTCATCATCACCGAGCGCCGGGCAGCCTCGGTCGGATGCGCCGTGAAGACCGGCACAATCAGCACTCTCTTCAGCCACTCCAGGGCTTCTTCGGCATTGATGCCCACGCGGCGCATCTCGGCCAGCGTGCCTGCCAGCGATCCGCGCTGCCGGTTGGCTTCGCCGCTCAGCTGCAGCGCAATGCGGCGCCGCTTGCGATGATTCGTCTCAGCCAGGTTGATCAGCTCAAAGTAAAACGCGAAGGCCCGCGTCAGCAGAATCGCCCGCTCCACCGGAAGCGAGTGAACCAGATCCAATGCCTTTGCCGCCTGACGGCCAGCTTCGTCGGCATCGCCGCGGGCTTCGGCATCGCGGCGCCGGATTGTGCCCTGCCGCAACGCCTCAACCAGCGCAAAAAACTCATCGCCGGCCTGCTCGCGCAGCACCTCGCCCAGCAGCACGCCCAGCGAGCGAACATCGCGCCGCAGCGGCGTCTCCTTCAGATCGCCGGAACGCGCTTCGAGCTCCGCCAACCGTTGCGACCAGCTTTCAGGGTTCCACAAGAGAGCCATCTTCTCTTGATTATGCACGACGGCGCGCTACCCTCGGATCACCTCGCGAAACGCCAGGGGATGGTCATTGCAGCGATCTGCGATGTAGCATGGAAGCCGCTCGAAATCAGAAATGCGAAAGGATACCTGGAAGATGCGGATGAAGCCGCTACCTCTCTGTGGGTTGCTTGCTGCTGCCCTCGTATGTGCGTTTACCCTGCAGGGCGTGAACGCTGGTGAAAGTTCCGCGTCCAGTGGCGCCGATGTCCAGTCCACGCCCGTCAAAGTCGATCGCCGCGATCCCTCCATCGACAAAATCATTCCTGCCGGCGCCACCCTTGAGCGTGTAGCCACCGGCTTCAAATGGGTCGAGGGCCCGGTGTGGA
>JBATYG010000723.1:0-3022 GCA_049673945.1 Occallatibacter sp. | reverse complement strand
CGTATCCGGCGCCGAGCGCGAGGCCGCCGACGATGAACGGACGGCGCGCCATCTGGTAGACGGTGCGGCTCGCTTCCCACAAAGGGTGATTGCCGACGGAGTGATCTTTGACGCCGAGGCGGAAACGCGCGGAGAGATTGCCGACCTGCGCCGTGCCCATCTTGCGGTGATGCATGCAGACGCGCTCGGGAAAGGTGCGCGTCTTCCAGCCGTGGTAGCGGGCGGAGAGGACAGCGACGTGATCGATGCAACCGCCCTTGAGCGGCATGTAGCCCCCGATGGCTTCGTAGCACTGGCGGCGAAAGAGCTGGCAGCCTCCCCAAACATTTTCGATGCTTGAGAAGCGGTAGTCGTACTGAAAGCCGTCTTCACGGAAGGGAGCGCCGGCAACACCCAACTCGGCGTGGTCGCGCATGCGGCCAAGCAGAAACGCAAAGTGATCGGGCTCAAAGGATGTGTCGGCGTCGAGGTTGCCCACGACATCGAAGTTGAGAGCGCGCACGCGGTCGTAGCCCGCGTTGAAGGCGTAGACCTTTCCGGCAAAGTGGCGCTCAGTGCGCTCGGGCATGCGAAGAAGCTCGATCCACGGATGGCGGGCGGCATAGGAGCGGACGATTTCATCGGTGCGATCGGTGGAACCATCGCTCACAATAACCCAGCGGAGGGGCAGATGGGTCTGCGCGATCATCGATTGCAGGGTGAGCTCGATGAACTGCTCCTCATTGCGCGCAGGAGAGATCAATACGTAGCTGAGAGGCTCTGGCATGATGGGCAAACACCCTCGCAGGGGACAGCACGGCTCAGTTGAGCAACACTTGCTCCCCCGAATCGTGCTGGAGGGTTGGGCTTTTGGTGGATGCTGCGACGCCCAGTCGCCGTGGAAGGGATGGGGTCGATGGCCGCGTGTTCGGCACGGCGGCTCTCTAAAAAGTAATTTAGGAGTTGGCGGAAGGGCGCCGGCAACGCGCCGAGCCATAAGCGGCTCAGCGTGTTTGACGGCTGCTCAGGCAATTCGCTCGGCGGGCGCGAGGGAAGAATTGTCGACGTTCGCCAGCTTGCGGCCTGCCTTGGACGTGAAGGCGAGAATCTCGTCGACAACCCTGGCCTGCTGCGCCTCGGTGAGTTGTGGGAACATGGGCAGCGAAACAATCTCAGGCGCCACGCGCTCGGCAACCGGGAAGTCGCCCTGGCTGTAATTGAGCGAGAGATAGGCCCTTTGCAGATGCAGCGGAATCGGATAGTGAATGCCGGTGCCGATCTGCGCCTGCTTGAGATGATTCATAAGGCCTTCGCGCTCGGCGGTGCGGACAACGTAGAGATGATAGACGGCCTTGGACCACGACGGCTCGAAGGGAAGCCCGAGAGCTTCGTCGTTGGCGAGCAGCTCGTTGTAGAGAACGGCGCGCTCGCGGCGGCTTGCGTTCCAGCCCTCGAGATGGGGCAGCTTGACGTGAAGGAGTCCGGCCTGGATCGCATCGAGACGGCCGTTGTAGCCTTCCATGTCGTGGTAATACTTCTTCACTTGGCCGTGATCGCGCAGCATTTTGATCTTCTCGGCCAACTTCGCATCGTTGGTGGTGACGGCACCAGCCTCACCACAGGCACCAAGGTTCTTGCCGGGGTAGAAGCTGAAGGCCGCGGCGCGGCCCATCGAACCGGCGCGCATCCAGCGGTCGCGCTTGCGTGAGAAATATTCGGCACCGTGGGCCTGGCAGGCATCCTCGATCACAACGAGGCCGTACTCGCCGGCGATCTCGAGGATGGCGTCCATATCAGCCATCTGCCCGTAGAGGTGCACGGGGACGACGGCGGTGACGGGACGGCCGCTGCGCAGGCTGATGAGCTTGCCGTTCTTGTCGCGGATGCACTGCTTCTCAAGGTAGCGCTGCAACATGACGGGCGACATATTGTAGGTGCGCTCATCGATGTCGATGAACTCGGGAAGCGCGCGCGCCTGCGAGATGGCCTCGGTGGTGGCGATGAAGGTGTTGGGAACGGTGAGGACGACGTCGCCGGGCTGCACGCCGCAGGCGATGACGGCGAAGCGGAGCGCGTCGGTGCCGCTGCTGACAGCGATGCCGAACTCTGCCTCGCAGAGGACCGCGAAAGCCTTCTCGAAGTTCTCGACAACCGATCCGCCAATGAAGGCCGCGGTGCGCAATCCCTGGCGAAAGGCGGCCGTGAGCTCATCTTCAAGCTCGAGATGCGGCGTGATCAGGTCAAGGAACGGAATGGGAGCATCGGCAATCGGTTCCGGCTTCTCGATGAAGCGGAGAACCCGGGCGGGGTTGCCCGCTACGATGGCGTGGGCAGGCACATCCCTGGTGACAACGCTGCCGGCGCCGACGATCGCGTTTTCGCCGATCACGATGTTGGGAAGGATGGTGGCGCCGGAGCCGATCGATGCGCCCTGCTTAATCACGGTGCGCTCGACGGTCCAATCGGCCTCGGTTTGAAGCTGTCCGTCGGCCGCGGTGGCGCGGGGAAAGCTGTCGTTGGTGAACGTGACTCCGTGGCCGATGAAGACGTTGTCTTCGATGGCGACGCCTTCGCAGATGAAGGTGTGGCTGGAGATTTTGCAGCGCTTGCCGACGGAGGCGTTCTTCTGGATCTCGACGAACGCTCCGATTTTGGTCTCGTCTCCAATCTCACAACCGTAGAGATTGATGAACTTCGAGAGGCGTACGTTCTCGCCCAGTTTGACGTCTGTAGCAATTGAATTCAACGAATTCATAGATAGACTAAAGCCCCCTTTTTGCTGAGCGATTCGCTGGCTGCTTCGAGCATCTGGACCACGCGCAGACCGGCGCAACCGTCATTGAATGGTTCTTCATTCTTCGAGACGCAGTCGACGAAGTAGGACAATTCGTGGCGGAGCGCCTCAACCTGTTCGAGCTGCGGCGACCACATGTCACCGGAGCGGTAGCTGACGAGCAGTTCGTAGACCCCTTCGCGGCTGGTGATATTGACGCCCTTGTCGTAGACCTTGACCTTCTCGTCGGCCTCAAGATCGTTCCACACC
>JBATYG010000722.1:0-2661 GCA_049673945.1 Occallatibacter sp. | reverse complement strand
ATACTGCAGCATCCAGTCCTCGAGATAGAGGGTCGGGACGAGGTAGGTGCCGCGCTTCTTCATCTCCGCGATGCCCGCGTCGTCGATGTAGCTGCCATGCTCGATTGAATCGACGCCGGCTTCGGTTGCCCACAGGATGCCCTGGGCACCATGTGCGTGTGCAGCCACCCTGCGGCCCAGCCTGTGCGCATCCGCAACTATCGCCTGCAACTCTTCGAGTGTGTACTGCGACGCCTGCGGATCATCCCCCTTGGAGAGCACGCCGCCAGTGGCGCAGATCTTGATCAAATCCGCGCCGTACTTGATGTTCTGCCGCACCTTGTGCTGCACGGCGGCAATCCCGTCGGCCACGCCGTCGCCTTCGAGGTGATACCGCACGGGGAGCAGGTTTTCGTCGCAATGACCGCCGGTAATGCCGATCAACGGCCCGCTTACCTGCATGTGCGGCCCGGCCACCTGGCCTGCATCAATCGCATCCCTGAGATCGACATCGGTAAAGCCACTCGCTCCCACGTTACGGACGCTGGTAATTCCCGCCAGCAACGTAGTGCGCGCATTGACAACCCCATTGATGGCATCACGCGCATCGGTGGATGTGAGCTCATGGTAAGGGTCGAAGTCGGGATTCATGGTGAGGTGCGTGTGCACATCGATCAACCCGGGCATCACCGTCAGATTGCCGAGGTCGACCACAGCGTCACCCGGTTGCGCCGGCACAGACGCGGTCGGCTGAATCGCCTGGATGGTGTCGCCAACAATCACCAGCGTCTGCGCATCGGCCAACTTGCCAGTCTTCACATCGAGAAGGTGGCCGGCGCGGACAAGTGTTCGCTTTGCCGCGGGGGGCGCAGGCTGCTGAGCGGATGCCGAGGGAGCCACCGCGGACGCAGCCAACAACAGCGACAGCGCAGAGATCTGCAGATGCCGTGGAATCATTTTGTCTCTCCTGGGATGAGTGTGAACGGAGTTTAGCAGAATCCATCGCGAGCGCCGGCGGGGATGGCCCGAGGTGATGGGCTGCGAGGCCTCTCCAGCAGCGTGATAGCCTGCTAGCGAATGCAAATGACGCACACAGCAAGCGTCATGATCACGAGGCCGCTCCAGTCAATTCCAACAGAGACGCCGGGCCTCGATACACGAGGAATGTGTCATGATTCGAGTCCGCATCCTTCCATGCCTTGCGCCATGCCTGGCGCTTTCTCTGGCCGTTACGGCACAGGCCGCCGTGAATCCGCCCGCTGACGACAAAACCCCGACGGCTCCGGTCGCCACAAAAAGCTTCGACGCCTCCGCGATCGACAAGTCTGCCGATCCCTGCACGGACTTCTACCAATACGCCTGCGGCAACTGGCTCAAGGAAAATCCTCTTCCCGCGGACCAGACACGCTGGGTGCGATCGTTCTCATTGCTGGCGGAGCGGAATCGCTACCTGCTGTGGAAGGAGCTCAATGAGGCCGCGAGCAACCCGACGACGCCTTTGCAGCGCAAGTACGGCGACTTTTACGCGGCGTGCATGAACACCGACCTGGTCGAACAAAAGGGATTGACCCCGCTCGAACCGGCCTTGAAGCGCATCGCCGCACTAGAGAGCACGAAGGGCCTGGGCGTACTGATGGGATCACTGGCCGCCGAGGGCGCGCCTGCGCCGCTCTTCCGGTTCGGCATTCAGCAGGACCAGAAGGACTCGACAAAACAGATCGCTACGATCGCGCAGGGTGGGCTTTCGCTGCCGGATCGGGACTATTACCTCGCCCCTCGCTTCGCGGAGATCCGCAAGCAGTATGTTGAGCACGTGACCAGAATGCTCACCCTTGCAGGCGACGCGCCGGAGCAGGCCGCCAAAGAGGCAGACGCCGTAATGGCGATTGAAACCGCGCTGGCCAAAGCATCGACAAGCCGCACGGAGTTGCGCGATCCTGCGAAGCGCTACCACATCAACAGCGTCGCGGATTTCCAGCAGATGGCGCCCGACTTCGACTTCAGCGTTTACTTCAAGAAGGTGAACGTTGGCCATTTCGACAGCCTCAATGTGGCGACACCAGACTTCTTCAAGGCGCTCAACGCGCTGATCACCAGTGAACCGGTTGAGGCATGGAGGTCCTATTTCAAATGGCATGTGATTCACGGCTCTGCGGATAATCTGCCCAAGGCGTTCTTTGACGAGGATTTTGCCTTTTTCGGCAAGACGCTCGCCGGGCAAAAGGAACCGACGCCGCGTTGGAGGCAGTGCGTCGCGATGACGGACCGGGATATGGGTGAAGCCGTCGGCCAGGATTGGGTAAAGCAGAACTTTCCGCCGGAAGCCAAGGCGAGCATGGACAAGCTTGTGGCTTCGCTTGAAAAGGCCCTTGGCGAAGACATCAAGACACTGCCCTGGATGACCGAGGACACAAAGAAGGCCGCAGAAGCAAAGCTGGCGATGATCCGCAACAAAATCGGCTACCCGGAAAAGTGGCGCAGTTATGCAGATTTGAAGGTGAAGCGCGACGACCTGATCGGCAACGCGCAGCGCGCCCAGGTATTTGACCGCAACTGGGAGCTGGGTCATCTGGGCAAGCCCGTGGACGAGAAGGAGTGGGGCATGACTCCGCCCACGGTGAATGCCTACTACGCCCCATCTCTCAACGACATCAACTTCCCTGCCGGAATCCTGCAGCCGCC
>JBATYG010000721.1:0-1937 GCA_049673945.1 Occallatibacter sp. | reverse complement strand
CTCATATCCACGTGCGATCGACAGGAGAACACGATGCTGCAGGCGGGAAAGGCAGTTAAAGTCACGATCTATCTGGCCGAAGGTGGAACGCATCATCACGTCCCGGTTTACCAGTGCATGCTGGATTTTCTGGTTCACAGCGGCGTGGCCGGGGCGACGGTGATGAAAGGCGTGGCGGGCTTTGGCGCGGAACACCGCATCCATGCGGCGCACCGGCTGGATTTGTCGGACCGGCTGCCGCTGAAGATCGAGTTTATCGAGACGCGCGAAAAAGTGGAGTCACTGCTGGACAGGCTGAGCGAGCTGTGCGGCACCGGCCTGATCGAGATGCAGGAGACTACGGTGGTGAAGCCGGCCGGCGCGCCGCAGGGTGGAAGCGCGGGGTCAGGGTTGGCTTCGGTGTAGGGCGACGTTCCCACCCTTGTTGTTCGCCAAGGCGAACGACAAGGGTGGGGCAACCCGGCATTAAGAAGTTCGGGCGACCAGTTACTGCATTGAGGAAAAGGGCGAGGCAGGCAGATCTTGTGCATTAAAGAGATTGCACAGGGGGCTGTTGGCCCAGCCGTAGCGGATGTAGACGGGCTCGGTGACGGCGGGGCTGGCGGCGACGATGGTTTCGCCGTCGATGCGCGCGGTGGCGGGAGCGAACTTGCCGTCGGCGCCGGCGACTTCAAAGCCGGTAGGCGTGCCGCCTTTGGCGTTCAGTCCTTTGGCGTGGTCGAACCAGGCGCGAATCGCGGGTCCCTCGGGCGTGGCCTGGCGAAAGAGCGGCCCGTTGTATTCAACGGCTTCGCCGTAGGTAAGTGCGCGGGCGGCGCGGGCGAGCCGATCAGCGACATCAACCTTGTCGGTGGGGTGAACGTCATCGGGGTTGCCGATGTCGATGGTGACGGCCATGGCGGTGTTGGCCATTTCAAGTGTTTTCAATTGCTGATCGCGCAGGAGCGCCCAGTCTTCCGCAGGCGTCGATTTGTAGTTTGAAATCTGCACGTAGAGGAAGGGAAAGCTGCCGATGGCCCACTGGTTGCGCCAGTCCTCAATGAGAGTGCGGAAGATGTGGTTGTAGAGCGGCGCGCGAGAGAGAGCGCTGTTGCTTTCTCCCTGATACCAGATGACGCCGCGAATCGCGAAGGGCGTGAGCGGCGCGATCATGCCGTTCCAGAGCATGCCGGGCGCCCAACTGTTGAGCGGCGGGTGCCAGGGGAACTGCGGAAGCGGCTTGCCCTGGGCGCGCGCTTCGTCCTGCTGCTTTTTCTCGTCGACTGCTTCGCGCTGGCCGATGGCTTCGTGGTCGGTCATTTTGCCGCGTGAAATGAACAGCGGCGCGAGAGAGGCATCTTCTCCGATCGCGGTGAGGCGCACCCAGGATTCGGCAACCGTGCCACCCCAGGTAGAGTCGACGACGCCAACGGGAACATGCTCGCGCGCGGAGATGTCGCGCGCGAAGTACCAGGCAACGGCGGAGAAATCTTTTGCGGTTTCGGGGCTGGAGACGGTCCAGCCGCTGCTGTCGATGTCGAGCTGCGCGTAGTCTGACGCGCGCTTGTTGACCATGAGGAGACGGATGCGCGGGTTTGCCGCGTTGGGAAGATCTTTCGCGGCGGTGGCGGCGCGGCTCATGGGAAACTCCATGTTGGACTGGCCGGAAGCGATCCAGACATCGCCGACGAGCACATCGTCGAGGACGATCGGCTGGCTGGCGGCCTCCGAACCCTGCACCTTGAGCTCGAACGGGCCGCCCGCAGCACCGGGAGCGAGATAGAGGCTCCAGAAGCCCAGGCGATCGGCGGTTGTGGAGCGGGTTTCGCCGCGGAAGATGACGGTGACTTGCTCGCCGGCGGCTGCCGAACCCCAGACGTGCACGGGAAGATCGCGCTGCACGACCATGTGGCTGGAAAGCACTTTGGGCAGGACGACCTGGGCAGAAGCGGCAAGGC
>JBATYG010000720.1:0-1525 GCA_049673945.1 Occallatibacter sp. | reverse complement strand
TATTCCTCAGCGACTTTCTTGCCGGGGTGGGCAGGGAGGAACTCGCCGCTCGAGGAGTGCCACTGCCTTCAAGAGCATCGCCCGAGGTGGTTTACAGCGAACTGCTGCTGAAGCCGCTCTTCAGCTTCGCCGGCAGGGGCATTCAGTTTGAGCCATCGCAGGCGCAGCTTGAGAGTATTCCTCCGGAGCGGCGCGGCGATTACCTGCTGCAGCAGAAGATGCGTTTTGAGCAAACGATCAACACACCGTGTGGAATGACGCAAGCGGAAATTCGCATCCTCTACCTCTGGCCTGACGGAGGCGCTTTAACGCCGGTGCTATCACTCGTCCGGCTCGGGCGAGGGAAGATGATGGGGGTGGATCACAACAGGAATCAGGAATGGGTTGGCGCGTCGGCGGCGTTTTTCCCAGGCAGATAGGCGGGCGTCGGCGGCATTTGATGTGAAAAGATGAACCTTCGCGGAGGCAGAGGTTCCTCTTCGATTACTACGCGAAAAACTTTCGTGCCCTAGGTTGTTTGCGAAAAGTCGTTTACAGTGGCCTTATTGCTCCGATAAAGGATCTGGAAAGCAGAACTATGAATCCGTCAAAACCAGTTCGCTCATCCAAAGGCAGCAACGCGCAGGGCGCCGGTAATCGGAAAGAAGTCCGGTGCGCCGTGCGTTTCCCGCTCTCTCTCCAGGCCGTAGTCACCGGCAACACTGCGGAGAGCGCGGCGCTCACCCGCAATGTCTCAGCCAGCGGCGTGCTTCTGGATGTGCATGATCCGCTTGAGGTTGGCCAGGGGATCGACTTCGCGATCCGGATGCCGGGGAGCATTCTCGGATCCCCCAGCGATGTCATGGTCCGCTGCCATGGGCGTGTGGTACGCTGCTCGTTGGACCAGGGGCATTATCAGGCTGCTGCCACAATTGACGATTACCGATTTGCGGAGCAGTAGAATTTAAGTTACGTTCTGTAGTTACGTATTGGCGGTACGCGGCCTATCTATGGAATTTTTGGACGAAACTCCTGAAGGCGAAGTTGTGGATGGTCCCGTAAAGCCGGGAGCGATCCGTATTATCCTCGCGGATTCGCAGGCAATTTACCGGGTTGGCATCCGCAAGATTTTCGCCCTTGAAGACGACCTCAGGGTTGTCGCGCAGGCTGATTCGCTCGAAAATCTCTACGCTTCGATCGAGCGCTATCCCACGGACGTGGTGTTGCTCGAAGGCGGCCTGTTGAGCGGCGCGCCGAATGCGATTCCCGAGTTGCTGCGGCTGGCTCCCGATGTGAAGCTGATCGTGCAGGCGATCGCGGCCGAGGAGACGCAGACAGTTGATCTGTATCGGCGCGGCGTGCGCGGCATCATTTCGCGCTCCATCTCGCCCGATCTGCTGGTGCGCTGCGTGCGCAGGATTTCCGCCGGTGAAACATGGATCGATAACCAGTCAGTGAACTGGGTGATCGACGCTTATCGCTCACAGGCGGCCGCACTCGTCAGTCCGAGAACACAGCCGAGGCTCTCTCCCAAGGAGATGGCGAT
>JBATYG010000719.1:0-8362 GCA_049673945.1 Occallatibacter sp. | reverse complement strand
CCGGGAGCCAGCTCAAGGGCTTCAACCTGTTCGATGGTGTACTTTGCGACTTCGGCGGTCATGCGTTGGTTTCCTCAAGGGCGCGGGCCGATGGTTGAAGCTGCACAAGCGAGGCAGGCCCGTGCGGAGCCGGCTCGTTGAGCAGATTGAGCGCATGCTGATCTGGATAAGTGCTGAAAGTGCCGCGGATCATCGCCCACAAGCCCCTGAGCGATCCAAAGCCATCCATCACGGCAGAGGGCTCGTAGCCGCAACTAACCATGCAGTTCGCGCACTTGGGATTGCCACTGGCAACGCCGTACTCTTCCCACTTTGTGGTTTCCAGCAGTTCCTCGAAGGTTTCCGCGTAGCCGTCCTGCAACAGGTAGCAGGGGCGCTGCCAACCGAAGATGTTGTAGGCCGGCGATCCCCAGGGCGTGCACTCGTACTTGCGGTCACCCATGAGGAATTCAAGGAAGAGCGGTGACATATTGAACTTCCAGCTCTTCTTGCGGTTGGAGAGAATGGCGCGGAAGAGGCGGCGCACGCGGGCGCGGCCGAGGAAGCGATGCTGATCGGGCGCCATCTCGTAGCTGTAGCCGGGCGAGAGCACGATGCCCTCGACGCCCATGCTCATCACGTCGTCGAAGAACCCGCGGACGCTGTTGGGATCGGTGCCGTCAAAGAAGGTGGCGTTGGTGGTGACGCGGAAACCGCGCTTTACGGCTTCCTTGATTCCCTCAACAGCCAGGTCGTAGCCGCCTTCGCGGCAGACGGAGAAGTCGTGGTGCTCGCGCTGGCCATCGAGATGAACGGAGAAAGTGAGGTACTTCGACGGCGTGAACTCAGGCAGACGCCGTTTCAGCTCGAGCGCGTTGGTGCAGAGGTAGATGTACTTTTTGCGCGCGATGAGTCCGTTGACGATTTCGACAATCTGCGGATGCAGCAGAGGCTCGCCGCCAGGGAGCGACACCATTGGGGCGCCGCACTCTTCAACGGCCGCGAAACACTCCTCGGGCGTGAGCTGCTTTTTGAGGATGTGCGGCGGATACTGCACCTTGCCGCAGCCGGCGCATGCCAGGTTGCAGCGGAAGAGCGGCTCGAGCATCAGCACAAGCGGATACCGCCTGTTGCCGGCGAGGCGCTTCTTGACTACATAACTGGCAACCGTCCACATCTGAGAGATTGGAACAGCCATATCTGGGTAAACCCTCCGATGCGATTCGCCGCGGCAATGGCCGCAGGAACCGCTCACATTCACATGCAACGCGCTCAGATTGCAGCGCGTTCCCTTCGCTACGCGGTCCGCTCCATCGCCCGCTTGTACGTGGTGAGAGCAAGCAGTGGAAAGTAGTTGCGGTAACCGTGATACGCAAGATAGAAGACGCGGGGAAACCCGGTGCCGGTGTACTGCGCCTGGCGCGTAACGCCGGAGCCGGTGGATTCATCCCAGCTTCCGTCCTTTTCCTGATGTTCAAGCAGCCAGCGAATGCCCTTGGCGATCGAATCGGACCGGTCGTCGCCGGCGGCAAGCAGGCCTAGCAGCGCCCACGCCGTCTGCGAGGGCGTGCTGGCGCCTGTTCCGCGCAGGTTGGGATCGTCGTAGCTGCCGATTGTCTCGCCCCATCCGCCATCGGGATTCTGCATCATGCGAATCCACTCGGCTGCCTGCTGCACCTGCGGCTCATGCTGATCGAAGCCGATGGCCTCAAGGCCGCGCAGCACGAGGAAGGTGCCGTAGAGGTAATTGACGCCCCAGCGCCCGAACCAGCTTCCATCGGGCTCCTGCTCGCTGAGGATGAAGTCGATAGCTTTCTTGACGCGCTTATCTTCACGCGAGTAGCCGTAGGCTGCAAGCATCTCAAGAATGCGTCCGGTGATATCCACCGTCGGCGGATCCAGCATGGCGTTGTGATCCGCAAAGGGAATGTACTGGAAGATCATCTTCGTATTGTCTTTGTCGAAGCTGCCCCAGCCGCCGTTGCGGCACTGCATGGCAAACTCCCAGTCGATGGCACGCTGCTCTACTTCGTGCTGGTAGCGCTCGCGGGGATTGTCTACCTTGTTGAGCGCGAGCAGGACCTGCGCGGTGTCGTCGGTATCCGGATAAAACTCGTTATTAAACTCGAAGTACCAGCCTCCGGGCTGGGTGTGGGGAACCTTGACGGCCCAGTCGCCTTCGTGCCGGACTTCCTTGGAGAGAATCCAGTCAGCAGCCTTGATCATGCGCGGATCGGTGCGGGGCACTCCGGCCTCGCCTAGCACGTAAAGAACCTGCGCGGTATCCCAAACGGGCGAGAGGCAGGGCTGCATGCGGAAGGTCGGCTCCGGAAGCTCAGCGGTCGCAGGTTGCTCGATGCCGAGTTTCTCGAACTCGTCGCGCGCGCGAATCACTTGCGGATCGTCTTCGGAGTAGCCGAGGCAGCGCAGCGCAATGATCGCGTTGAGCATCGCCGGATAAATGGCGCCCAGGCCGTCGGTCATCTCAAGACGCGCAAGCATCCACTCTTCGGCCTTTTTAAGGGCGAGTGTGCGCAGAGGGCGGATATGGACCGCTTCGGCAAGGTGGAAGATGCGGTCGAGAATCAGAAAGAAGTTGCGCCAGGAGACGATCGACTTGCGATCCATGCGCACGCGAAGCACGGCATTGGCGCGGCCGCCGACGAATAATTCGTCGATTCCCTGCTCCGGCGGAATTTTTTTGAAGGGCTTCTTTGCGTAAATGATGGCCAGCGGAACGAGAATCGAGCGCGACCAGGAAGAGATCTCGTAGATATTGAAGTAGAACCACTTTGGAAAGAGAACGATCTCGGGCGGAATGGCGGGCACGGCATCGTAGTCATACTGGCCGAGCGCGCAGAGATACATCTTGGTGAACGTATTGCAGGCGACGACGCCGCCGTGCGTGAGAACCCACTCGCGGCACATGACGAGGCGCGGATCGTCGGCGCCTATGCCCATCAACTTTGCCGCGAAGTAGCACTTGACGGAAAGAGAGACATTGCCGGGACCGCCGGGGTAGATGCTCCAGCTTCCATCTTCGTTCTGATAGCGGAGCATTTCAGTGAAGGCGCGCTGAAGGCGCCCCGGATCACCGCTCTCAAGCAGCACGTGCAGAAAGATGTAGTCCGCTTCGAGCATCGAGTCTGCCTCGAGCTCCCCACACCAGAAGCCTTCAGGATGCTGCTGCGAGAGCAGGTGCTCGCGCGACTGCCCGATTGCATCGTCGACCAGGGCAAGGTCCGCATCGAGCCGGCCGAACTTAGGCGCCGCGGAAGATGTTGCAACTTGTTTCAGACTCATGCGTTTTCAAAAGCCTCTGTTAACCCGGAAACTGCCTCATCGGCACCGACCACGCGTTTGTCTCTGCTTCCACTGCAAAGGATCGTTCAAGATTTCTGGCCCCGATCTATGCTCGGCCGCGTCGAATGCCGCCAGCAGATGCAGCCTATCGCACGGGAATGGACTCCGCGCCATTTGTATTGCCGATGGCCTGGATGATTTCAGGCGGCAGTCCAAATCGAACATTCTCCGGCATGACCTCTACTTCTTCGACACCAGAAAATCCGTTTTGACGCAGATAATTCACGACATCCTCGACGAGGATCTCAGGCGCGGAAGCACCGGCGGTAACCGCGACGGTCGAAACGCCCTCAAGCCATCTGGGATCGATTGCCTGCGAGTTGTCGATCAGATAGCCCACCGTGCCAAGGTTGCGGGATACCTCAACCAGCCGGTTTGAGTTCGAGCTGTTCGTCGATCCGACAACGAGAACGACATCGGCATTGTGCGCCACGTTGCGCACCGCTACCTGGCGATTCTCAGTGGCATAGCAAATATCCTGCGAGTGCGGCCCCACGATATTTGGAAACTTCTGTTTGAGCGCGTGGATGATGTCGCGCGCCTCGTCAAGGCTGAGCGTGGTCTGCGTGAGATAGGCGACGCGATTGGCATCGGGAACTTCCAGCGCCTCGACCTCAGCGACGTTCGAGACAACCTGCGTGACGTCTGGCGCTTCGCCTAGCGTGCCCTCGATCTCATCGTGATCGCGATGGCCGATCAGGACCAGCGAATAACCCTGCTTTGCGAACTTGACGGCCTCGATGTGGACTTTCGTAACCAAGGGACAGGTGGCATCAATCACCTTGAGGCCGCGTCCCCTGCTGCGATCGCGAACGGCCGGCGAAACGCCATGCGCGCTGTAAATCACGCGCTGTCCATCGGGAACGTCGTCAATTTCGTGAACGAAGATGGCGCCCTTCTCTGCGAGTTCGTTCACAACGTAACGATTGTGGACAATCTCGCGGCGCACGTAGATGGGCGCGCCGAAGGTTTCAAGGGCGATCTTGACGATATCGATCGCGCGCACGACGCCAGCACAGAACCCACGCGGCTTGAGCAGCAACACTCTCTTCTGGCCGGGGGAAGCGGCGCCGGAATTCATGTTGGACGGGGAATCGAGAACAGTCTGGGTCACCTAAACAGTATACCTTTGAGCGGTCAATTTGGGTTGCCGGCGTCTCACCTGGGGGTGACAGTCCTTGTTACTGGCGAGCCGATGAATGCCCTTCGCTATCTTCGCGGATACAGGTGCGTTAGTGGATTGTCCTGCTCCAAGTCAGGAAGGAATTACCGAGCCCTGCATCGACCAAGGGGGGCGCGCCTCATATGGGTCGCCAGAGCATATCCAGGTGGACCGGAATTTCATTCTTGATTGGCACGGTGAGAAACGTTGGACGATCCATCTTAAAGTCGGAGCAGGTTGCCGGAACAGTTCCCGTGAGGTGCACCTGATTTCCCTCAGTCATGCGCTGGAGTGCCACATGCTCATAGTGCGCGGTTTGCCCGCCCAGTTGAACATCCAGGTCCGCGTAAAGAGACCCATTCGTAATCGCGGACTCAGGAATCCGGGTGCGGACGACAACCATGGGAAACTGTGCGCCACGTGTCGTCTCAAGCATGTGCAGGTCGCGATTCGTGTCGCCCGACTCGAAGCTCTTCACTGGGGCGGCAATGAGGAAATCACAAATCCCGTGCTGACATACCCCTTTCCCCTTTGCCGCGTGACTCACGCCATCGACCTCATGCATCGGGTGCGACATGTGATACGTGAGCGTCGATTGAACAAGCACCCATTGGCCAGAGTCCTGCGCAGCCATTGGAAGTACAGCCGTCAAAACAGATGCAAGCAGAGTGACGATTCGCAACGGCTTCATCACTTCTTCTCCCAAAACTTAACGCGAATCGGCCATGAAACGGCCACGATTGCCGCGCCGTAGGAAGCCGCAGTAACCACGGCAACCGCTCCGTGGGCAGATGCAATACCGTGGACCTTCTCTCCAGCATTTTCCTGTTTGTAGGCCATGTAGCCCAGAATCGGCGTGAGGATCATTCCCGGCCCATGAACAAAAGCAAGCGCCTCATGGGCGCGAATTGCGCCCCGCTTATGTGTTCCGGGAACCCGTGGAGCAAACACTGCATAGTATGCCGTCGCAAAGTACAAAGCAGTTGTCGCGCCGCCCAGCGCCGCATGGAAGTCGAGGTTCGCCTGAGAGGGCTCCGTGACAGGTTCACCATCTTTGCCTTTCGCCTTGGCCATCGGCCCGGTAATCAGGGCGGCCGTCATAGGAATTGCCGTAATCAGGCCGAGACGCTGGTGAATCTTGAGCATTTCTGTTCGCTTTTGAAGAATGGCCTGCAATTGGGGATTCCCTTGCGTTTCGGCCGAACTGAAGCCCAGGTCCTCAAGCGACGGGGACGCAGTCGAGGCCCCCGGCGCGCTCGGGCCGATTGATGCAGCCAAGGAAAAGTTCAGTGTTTGGGAGGCATCGGCAGCCAATGTGACCTTGGTAGTTGACGTGGCGAAGCCGTCCCTCCGGATAGAGATGGAATAGTTCCCGGGCATCAAGTTCGAAATTCTGTAGTTGCCGATTGAATCCGAATGCGCTTCGGCCGACTGGCCGTTAGCGAGGTTCGTAATAGACACGGTTGCATTCGCAACAACCTGTCTCGACTCGGATGAAATCGTTCCCGAGATTGAAGCTGACGGAGCTTGAGCACGTACTGGCGGAGCATTGAACAGCAAAGGCGGGCAGGCGCCCACAACGAGGATGAGGATGACTTTCTTCGGCTTCATCCGAGAGACTCCTCGTGAAGTAAGCGCTTGAGATGGATCCATGATTCTAGGACGGCAGAAAATCCAGCAGGTTAGCCACCAGCCAATCGAATGCCTCGAGCGGCCGCATCAGCGGCTGGCGGCAATCATCTGCGCGGCGTGCTGCAGGCTCGCGTCGGTAACCTTGGCGCCAGAGAGCATGCGAGCGACCTCATAGGTCCGGTCACGATCGTCGAGTACGCGAATCTGCGTCTTGGTGCGGCCGTGGTCTTCGCGCTTCTCGACGACGAGGTGCTGCCCGGCGAAGGCGGCAATCTGGGGCAAGTGCGTCACGCAAAGCACCTGCTGGCCACGGCTGAGCGCCTGCAGTTTCTGCCCCACCGCCTCAGCGGCGCGGCCACCGATGCCGATGTCGATTTCGTCGAAGACCAGAGTGCGTGGCGCGGGAAGCTTGGTTTTGGGCTTGATAGCGCCTTCTTCCACGGCAACCTTGAGAGCCAGCATGACACGCGACATTTCACCGCCAGATGCAATCTCGTGGAGAGGCTTGAGCGGCTCACCGGGGTTGGTCGCAATGCGGTAGTCGACCGCGTCCCAGCCGTGAGGCGTCCACGCCGTTTCCTGCTCGCTGGGTGCCACGGCGATCTCGAAGCGGACTTTCATCGCCAGCGAATTGATCTGGGCCTCGGCCACTTTGGCAAGTTTTGACGCGGCGGATTGGCGCTGCTTCGCCACGGCTGCAGCAGCCGCGCGGTATGCCTTCGCTGCGATCTCAAGATCGGCGCGCAATGTCTTGAGGATTTCGTCGCGATCTTCCACTTCGGCGAGTTTGCCGGCAACGTCTTCGCCGAAGGCGATCACTTCCGTGACCGATTGCCCATATTTGCGCTTGAGCCGGTCGAGCAGCGCGAGGCGGTCTTCGATTTCCGCGAGGCGCTCAGGAGAGGCATTGATGCGCTCGGCATAGTCCCGCAGCGTGGAGCTGACGTCTCCGATGGTGGCGCGCGCCGACTGGAGCTGCTGCACGGGCTCGGCGAAGCGCCCATCGTAGCGGGCCAGCTCTTCAACATTGCGAAGCGCAGCGCGCAACTCGGCCTCGACGGAGTTGCTGCCCTCATAGAGCTGCTCGAATGCGCTCGTGGCGGCGGCGTAGAGCTTCTCAGCATTGGCGAGGACACGCTTCTCGGCTTCGAAGGCTTCGTCTTCGCCGGCCTTGAGGCCGGCTGATTCGATCTCCTTGCGCTGATAGCTCCAGAGATCGACCATGCGCAGGCGGTCCTGCTCGCCCTCGAGAAGATCGTTGAGCTTTGTCTGCGCATTGCGCCAGCGTGCGAAGGCGGCGGCCACTGAATCGGTTGAGATGCCGCCGAAGCGGTCGAGAAGAGCGCGCTGCTGCGCCTGGTCGAAGCTCGAAAGCGTCTCGGACTGCGCGTGAACGAGAGCCAGCTCCGGCGCGAGCTGCCGCAGAACGGCGACAGTGGCGGGCTGGTTGTTCACGAAGACCCTGCCCTTGCCGTTGACGAGAATCTCGCGGCGAAGAATGATCTCGGCGCTTTCGGCATCGATTCCATTCTCTTCGAGCACAGCCTCGGCAGCCGGTGTGGACTCAAAGACGCAAGCGACGACAGCCTTTTCCGCACCGTGGCGAACCACTTCGGAGGAAGCCTTGCCGCCCATCAGCAGGGCGAGCGCATCGACGAGGATGGACTTGCCTGCCCCGGTTTCACCGGTGAGCAGGTTCAGCCCAGGGCCGAAAGTGGCAATCGCGTGATCGATGACGGCGTAGTTTTCGGCGCGCAGCTCGACGAGCATCCGGATCCATTTTCCCGCCCGTATCTGGCTCATGCGCAACGCGATTAAGCGGGAACCCGAGCGCAGCATAGCATGAACGAGGCGAGCGGGTCGCCCTCGGCGGGCGCAATTCTGCTTCAGGGACCAGAACGATAACTTGGAAGGCGGGAATACGTCTGATACCGTGGATACTCGAGGTGATTTGCGATTCTTACCGCAGCTTTAGTCCTCGCTCTGCAGGTTGACGGTGGCGCGGCCCCCGCAGCCGCGTCTGGGGCGCAGAGTGCGCTCATGGACATGATGAAGAACATGGGCGGGGTTGCCCTGTGTGTACTGGCACTCCTCCTGTTCGCAAGCCTTTATTCCTGGACCGTCATTTTCGGAAAAATTTCAACCTTCGGCAAAGCCACCAACGAAAGCCGAAAGTTTATCCGGGCTTTTCGCAAGGCAACTCGGCTGCAGGAGATCTCGGCGTTG
>JBATYG010000718.1:0-1973 GCA_049673945.1 Occallatibacter sp. | reverse complement strand
GAACAGCCCGATCCCGCCCAGCCCGGTCCTGAACCGAACCTTGCAGCCCGCGTTGTTCTAACCACCGCCGCCAATGCCGACGAGGCAGACCGGCTTGCGCGCTCGCTCGTCGAGGAGGGTCTCGCTGCCTGCGCGACCCTGGTTCCCGCAGTACGGTCCATCTACCGCTGGCAGGGCCTTGTTGAAGACGCAACGGAGGTTCTGCTCATCCTGAAAACCGGCTCCGGGCAGATTCCGGCGCTTGAGGCGCGCCTGCGCGCATTGCACAGCTATCAAACTCCCGAGTTCCTCGTGCTGCCCGTCGAGAGCGGCAGCGCGGATTACCTCGAATGGCTCGCCAACGGCCTGCGACACGGATGACTCCGCCGCCGCGGCGCGGCGAGCGTGGCGGCCGTGGCGCGCCTGCGATTCTGGTATCCTGACCTTTTGTAGTCATGCTGTGGTGCTTTTGTAGTCTTGCTGTGATGTTTGATTGCCTTTTTGGATTCTCTGGTCGTCTTGTTGCTGGCAGCCGCAGGGCTGGCGCCCCTTTGCCGCGCCAGCGCACGCGGCTCCGAACGCGCCGAAGGAATCCGCTCGGCTCAGGAAACTGACCTCGAATCAAGCTCTCGGATCGAGTTCTCGAATCTAGCTAAGGTGGACTCATGAACAAGGAAGCCTCTACCCAGATTGCCGGCACCGCCAGCCCGACCGGAACCGCCAGCCTGAGCAGCGTTTCACCGTGGCTGCGCACGGCGGGTGTGGTGCTGCTTGGCAGCCTGCTGCTCGCCCTATGCGCGCACGCCTCCATACCGCTATGGTTTACCCCGGTGCCGCTCAGCTTGCAGCCCTTTGGCGTCCTGCTGCTCGGCCTGCTGCTTTCGCCGGGCCTCGCGCTCGCCACCGTGGGCGCCTATCTGCTTGAGGGCGCCGCAGGGTTGCCTGTCTTTGCCCCCGGCGCCCTGGGAGTGGCTCACCTGCTGGGCCCCACCGGCGGCTACCTCATGGCGTATCCCCTCGCGGCGTTGCTGATTTCTGCTCTCTGGCGGCGCTCGGGACGCGGTTTTGGCGCGGCTCTGGCAAGTGCCGCTGCCGGCGATCTCGTCATTCTCTTCGGCGGAGCGCTATGGCTCTCGGTCATTCATCTGGGATCGCTCCGAACGGATCTTTCGCTCGCGGCACTTCCCTTTCTGCCCGGAGACGCTCTGAAGATCGCAGCCGCCGCCGGCGTCGCGGCCGCCGTTCGACGCGTACGCCGCGAAACCAGGTAACCCTCGCACCCGCAAGGTTGCGAACGATCGTTGGAAAGGACTGCGGTACCCCAGTGAGTAATGAGAAATCTTCAGTGGTCTCTGCGCCGGCCATGACCGAAATATCCATCGCGCACAGCCCTGACTCCGACGATGCCTTCATGTTCTACGGGCTCGCGACCAACAAGATTCGCGTGCCCGGCTACCGCTTCTCGCACACCCTCTGCGACATCGAAACCCTCAATCGCCGCGCCCAGGATGAAGCCTTCTTCGACGTCTCGGCGATCAGCTTTCATGCCTATCCTTACGTGCAGAAGAACTATGCCCTGATGGGATGCGGCGGCAGCGTGGGCGAGGGCTACGGCCCCATGGTGGTGTCAAACAGGCCGCTCACGCCCGAAGATCTGCGCCGCGTGCGCGTGGCTGTGCCGGGCAAGCTCACCACCGCGTACCTGGCGCTCAAGATCTTCAACCCCGAGATTGAAACCGAGACGGTTGCCTTCGACCAGATCATTCCCGAGATCGTGGCCGGCAAATACGAAGCGGGCCTGATCATCCATGAAGGGCAGTTGACCTACAGTTCCAGCGGGCTCTATCGCGTGCTCGACCTCGGCGCCTGGTGGCGCGAAACCACAGGACTCGTGCTGCCTCTGGGCGGCAATGCAATCCGGCGCTCCCTGGGGTCTGAGCAGCACGCGATCATCTCGAAGGCGCTGCGCGACAGCATCCAGCACGCCCTCGATC
>JBATYG010000717.1:0-1945 GCA_049673945.1 Occallatibacter sp. | reverse complement strand
GAGCTGCTGTATACAACCTGACTGCTATAGGAGGATGCTGGATATTCGCCGAGTTTCTCGCAGGCCGCGCGGAACGGGGATGGAGCGAGCCCGCGGGGAATGCCGCCTCATCACGCCGCGATCCGGTGGTTGCATGATTGAGTAACGCATAGTGGTCGACGAACTTCCGGTTTGTCGAGCGCACATCCGGAGAGATCACACGCGGCGAGCGATTCGTGCAAATAGTCGAGACGCTCTTCGGCCTCGAAAGGCGCACCTCGCCTGTCGTAGCATCAAAGCTGCCATGATTGCGTCTTCTGCCGCCGCCAGCGGCATCTTTCTTCTCGGCAATGACCTGCCCATCCACCGCCTTGGCTATGGCACTATGCGCCTGGTCGGCGAGGGAGCGTGGGGTGAGCCGGCCGATCCCGCAGAAGCCCGCCGCGTGCTGCGCCGCGCCGTCGAGCTGGGCGTCAACCTGATCGACACCGCCGACGCCTACGGCCCTGAGATCGCCGAACACCTCATCGCCCAAGCGCTGCACCCCTATCCGCCTGGCCTGGTAATTGCCACCAAGGGCGGCATCACCCGACAGGGTCCTGCGAAGACTGAGTACGTGGGCCGCGCCGGCTATCTGATCCAATGCGTCGAGATGAGCCTGCGCCGTCTGCGGCTCGAACGCATCGATCTCTACCAGCTTCACCGCATCGACCCGCGCACGCCGCTTGAAGAGAGCCTCGGCGCGCTCAAAAAGATGCAGCAGCAGGGCAAGATTCGCCACATCGGCTTGAGCGAAGTTGCGCCAGAGCAGATTGAGCAGTCCGAAAAGATCGTCCCCATCGTCAGCGTGCAGAACCGCTATTCGCTCGTCGACCGCCGCCACGAGCAGACGCTCGCCTGGTGCGCGCAGCGCGGCATCGCCTTCCTGCCCTGGTATCCCATCGCGGCCGGCAAGATCCTCAAGCGGGACCACCCCGCGGCGCAGGCTCTTGCGCGCATCGCCGCACGCCACCATGCGACGCCTGCGCAGCTCTCGCTTGCATGGCTGCTCGATCGCTCGCCGGTGATGCTGCCCATTCCCGGCACCTCGAAGGTCGAGCATCTTGAAGAGAACATCGCCGCGGCGTCTCTGAACCTGAACCCGGAAGAGATGGCTGAAATGGAAAAGGCGGCGCAGGCCTGAGGCCTTGCCGCCTTCTTCCCGTCTCGCTCCGCGTTTACGCTACCGCATTCTTCTCAATCACATCGCGGTACCACGCTGCGGAAAGCTTCGGTGTGCGCTTCAGTGTCTTGAAGTCCACATAGTGCAGGCCGAAGCGCTTGCTGTACCCATCGGCCCACTCAAAGTTATCCAGCAGGCTCCACAGGAAGTAGCCCTTCACCGGGTAGCCCTCCGTGGTGGCGCGGTGCAACTGCGTGAGGTGGTTGCGCAGATACATCACGCGATCCACGTCTTCGACCGTGCCCGCCGGCGTGAGCACATCGGCCGAGCTGGTGCCGTTTTCAGTGATGTAGATCGCCGGCGCCTTGTCCTTCCAGATATCGCATGTGTTGCGCACGGCCCAGTAGATGCACTCCGGCCCGATGGTGAGCCACGGCGAGTACATGTGCGGATACGAGGCCGGGTTCGGCTCGACCTTGAAGCCCATCGGCGAGGATGCATCCGCGCTCACATACCGCGGCGTGTACACGTTCAGCCCCACAAAGTCGAGCGGGCTGCCGATCGCCTTCATGTCGCCCTCTTCCACCTTCGGCGCGTTTGCGCCTTCGTGCGCCAGGTACTCCTCGGTGTATTTGCCCTCCATCAGCGCCGTAAGGAAGGGCGAGTTGAGAATCCTTGTCGCCTTCTGCGCCGCGGCAATGTGCTCGGGCGTTTCGATCACCGGCACAAAGACGCTGGCATTCTCAGCCAGGCCCACCTGCGTGCCACTCGGCGTATTGGCGCGCAGAGCCTGCACGCCCAGTC
>JBATYG010000716.1:0-1672 GCA_049673945.1 Occallatibacter sp. | reverse complement strand
GGCCGGGCGGCTGGGCAAGGATTATGTGCCAGGCAAGTCATGGCGCAGCATTGCCGAGGCGCTGCTACGTCTGCTGCCGCCGATGGAGATTGCCGACCTGGGCGCGGGCGACGGCAGCTTCGCGCTTTTGCTTGCGCGTAGCGCATCGCGCGTGATTGCCGTCGATTCTTCGGCGAAGATGATCGAGGTGGGGCGCGAGCAGGCGAAGCGCCAGGCGGTGGCGAATGTCGAGTTCCGGCTGGGTGATTTTGAAGAGGTGCCGATCGCGGATGCGTCGGTCGATCTCGTCTTCTTTTCGCAATCGCTGCATCATGCACAGCACCCGCAGCGTGCGCTCGAAGAGGCGGGTCGAATTCTGCGGCCGGCGGGCCGCGTCGTGATTCTCGACCTGGCAAAGCATCGCTTCGAAGAGGCGCGCGAAATGTATGCCGATGAGTGGCTCGGCTTCAGCGAAGCGGAGCTTGAGTCGATGCTGGAGAAAGCCGGCTTCGTGGACGCTCAGGCTTCCGTGGTGGACAAGGAGCTGGAGACGCCGCAGTTTCAGACTCTGCTGGCCGTGGGGGTGAACGGGTAAATGGTCGGTCCTAAACGGCGTTTCAGACTCAGATCTGAGGCTTGGCGAGCAGCGATAACCTCATGAACAGTTCGGATGGTGCCCTCCCGGGCCGATGCTAATGTGAATCGCCTAGATTAGAATTGTCTCCAATTCCGCTTGCAACATCGCTCCGTAGAGCACAAAGAGTTTAATCGGCAGCTTCGTGGAGAAAATTAGATGATTCCTGCCCAACAGTTGCAAGGGCTCACCTTGAACAACGGGTGGGTCGTCGGGCCCCTGATCCCTAGACCTATCGGGCACACAGGGGGCCATTTTTCCTGTTCCTACGGGCAGGTGGCCCTGGTCTCATATTCTCAGGTTGAGGGTGCCCCCGGTCCCTTGTCCTTGGGGACCGGGGATGCTGCGGGGTTCGTCTCGCGCTTGCACATCCACTCGGGAAGTTGCCAGCCTCTCGCGCGGGCTGTCCAATCCGACTCGATCTCCACGGTTCCGCAAATCCCTGTCTGGTAGTGGCGGAAACTTGACCATGACCAGTCTTCCGGTTTCGCAACGAGACCCCGCACGACCGGGTTGCGGTGAATGTAGCGCAGCTTCTCGACAAACTTCTCATGCGTGGATACGTTGAAGTCATAGTAGTGTGCCTGCCAGAATGGCCTCTCGCGGCTTCGTACCGAAACGGATAACTTAAGCGCCTGAACGGCAGTCGACAAAAGCGCACGAGCGGGCTCGTTGACCAGTAGATGAACATGCTCGGGCATCACAACGTAACCGCCGACCACGAAGAGGTAGCGCCGGCGAACCCGCTCCAGCGCATCTTCGAAGAGTTCCATGGCCGCGATCTGAGAAAAGTAAGCCTGCCGACGATGACAACTGAAGGTCAGGAAGTGGAAATCGCCTGTCTGCTGGTAACGAATGCGCTTGCCTGGCATTGACGGAAGAATACATTTGTTGACGGACGGTTCGCATCCGAATCCATGATCCTCCGCGTTTATCCCCGGTCCCCAGAGGCGAGGGACCGGGGGCACCCTCAGCATGATTATTGGCCGGAAGACCTGTCGCTGGGGACCCCGACGGCGGATGGATGGGGCACGCAGTTCCGTGGGGACTGATGGATTG
>JBATYG010000715.1:0-2890 GCA_049673945.1 Occallatibacter sp. | reverse complement strand
ACCATGGACGATCAGTTACGACCAATTCGCACCGTTTACAGGGCCGGGCAGCGCGCCGCCCGGATATAACCCGGAGGATTGCAACCATAACGTAGGCGGATCCGCCGCACCATGCCGTCCAAACGCACTCGGGCGCATGCAGACGCAACTTACGAAGTTCGATGGGGCGTCGCGAACCCGAAGCTTCTTTAACGCGCAGCCGAGGACGGGTGGATTGTTCTCCTTCCCAGGGCTGAACGTGATCGGCAATGCCGGTGCGAACAGCTACTGGGGACCCTCGTTCTTCAACACCGACCTGGCGGTTACAAAGACGTTTTCGGTCTGGGAGAAGGTGGCGGTGAAGTTCAGAATGGACGCATTCAACGCGTTCAACCACATCAATCCGGGGAATCCGAACAACGGCGATGTCTTTGTGAGCACTGGCTCGGCGACGGGTGACGCGGCGAACAACATTAACAGCCAGGCACCGGGAGCGGCGGCGCGGCAACTGGAGTTCATGTTGCGGGTCGAGTTCTAGCTGCGAGGAAAGCAGAACGTAAGGGAGGGAGCCTCAGGGCTTCCTCCTCTTTTTTTGAGGTCGCGGATTCGCAGTTCGTGGTTGGCGGGAGAGAAGCGTAGACTGCTGGGAGCAGACGCTGCCTTTCATGGTTGGAGCAATTCTTGTTTTGATGGCCGAGTTTGTTGTGACTCCTGCGCTGGCGCAGGCGCCGCAACCGGCGTCCGCGATGAACGCGCCGACGTTTGACACGGCGAGGGAACTTGCCGGCCGCGGGCGGCTTGACCAGGCGATGGTGCAACTGAATCAACTGGCCAGGCAGACGCCGCCTCCGGCGGGTGTAGAGCGCCTGCGCGGAGCTATTTTTTATCAGCAGAACGAGTTTGTGGACGCGATCGACGCATTCACAAAGGCTGAGGCGCAGGATGCGAGTGATCGGGAATCGATCGAAATGCACGGGGTGAGCCTTTTCCGGCTGGGGCGAATCCGGGAAGCGCTGCCTTATCTCGAGAGAGCGCGAACGCCGGTCCAGAATGCGAATATCGATCCGAACTATGTGCTGGCGTTGTGCTATGCGGATCTCGGACGGTTTGACGATTCTCGGCACGCGTTCGCCGCGCAATTCGGATTTGAACCTGATTCGGCGCGGGCATATTTGCTGGCTGGGCGGATGCTTCTGCGGCGAGAGCTGAAGGAGCAGGCGGCGGCTCAGGCGGCCAAGGCGCTTGAAATAGATGCAGCGTTGCCGATGGCGCATGAACTTCTGGGAGAAGTTGCGCTCGCGAAGGGCGATGCCGCGACTGCAATCAAAGAGCTGAACGCGGAGAGGGCGATCAATCCGATGGCGCCCGACGTCTATGATCGGCTGGGCGATGCCTATGTGCGGTCAGGACAGTATGCGGAGGCGGTGGTGGCCTTAAACCGCGCGGTGCTGCTGGAGCCGTCGGCTACAGGCCCGTATATTTTGCTCGGAGAGGCTTTCTTGAAATTGCAGCAGCCGATCCAGGCGCTGCAGTACCTGGATCGCGCAGCGAGGATGGATCCAGCGAATTACATAACGCATAACCTGCTGGGGCAGGCGTACAGAGCGACTGGGCAGGTGGATGCGGCGAATCGGGAATTTCAAACGGTGGTGGACTTGCAGCATAGAGACGATCCCAAGCCCGTGGAGAAATAACGGATGCGTTTGAGTAAGGCAGTTGCAGCAGCAGGATTGTCGGTGGCAGTGGTGTGCGCGGCAGCACAGAAGACGGTTGAAGACAGCGCGGCTCTGCTGAAGAGGGCGACGGACGAATTCCGCGAGGGATTTGAGTTGCGGCAGAGCGGCCATCTTCAAGAGGCGTACGAGAAATTTGCCGACGTGGTGAAGCTGGCGCCGGATCTTCCCGAGTCGCATGAGGCGCTTGGCGCGGTGCTGCTGGAACTGGGGAAGCCGGCGGACGCCCTGGTTGAACTTGAAACTGCGCAGAAGATGAAGCCGGGTGATCCGGGCAATGAGGCGAACCTCGGTATTGCATACGCGCAAGCCGGGCGCCCGCAGGACGCGCTCCCATTCTTTGAAGCTGCGATCAATGCGGCACGAGCCGCCGGACAAACGCAAGTGCCGGCGACATTCTATGACCAGTATGCACATGCGCTGGGTGCGGCGGGTAACCTGGACGCGGCACTGGCGACATTTAACACTGAAGAAGCGGTCGATGGAAAGAAAGCGGATGTAGAGGACGCGATCGGCTCGGTCTACGCGCAGCAGGGCAAATGGGATGAGGCAGCGCAGCATTTTCAGCAGGCGATTGCCCTGAACGGAATGTATGGGAAGGCCTGGGTCCATCTCGGGGTGGCGCAACGGGAGCAGGGAAATGCGGCGACGGCGCTGACGACGCTGGATGCGGCAACAAAGATCCCGCCGCCGGATGCGAATGCGTTTTACGAATATGGAAGAACGCAGACGAAGCTGGGCATGGATGATGAAGCGGCGCGGGCGTTTGAGCAGGCTCTGAAGCTGAATTCGCAAATGAGCGGGGCACAGATTGAGCTGGCGATGGCTCTGCAAAGGCTGGGGCGGCAGCGAGAGGCGATTCCGCTGTTTGAGAAGGTGGTGGAGCGCGAGCCGCATAACACGAGTGCGCTGACGAATCTTGGGCTTGCACTGACGCTAACTGGCGATGCGCACGCGGGGCTTGACTACTTCAATCGCGTGCTCGCGGACGGTGACAAGGACGTGGTGCTGTATAAGGACATGGGCGTGGCGCACGTGCAGCTATCCGCGTTTGACGAGGCGATAGAGGATTTCGAGAAGGCGCTCGCGACTGCGCCGGGTGACCCGCAACTGCACTATGACCTTGGGCTGGCGTACAAGTTCAAAGACAGATTGAATGATGCAGCCGGAGAGCTTGA
>JBATYG010000714.1:0-1898 GCA_049673945.1 Occallatibacter sp. | reverse complement strand
GTGCCGGAATGCCCGCGTCGATGAACGCGTTCGCGAGCAAAGTGGGATAGGCCGCATTGTCGAAGATCTGATCGATGGGAAAGAGCTCCGCCATCGCCCGCACTTCAGGCAGCTGCATCCGGGCAAGGTTGAAGGCTGTCACGTCCATACCTGTGGTCCCGGTATGAAAATCGAGCGCGTAATCGGCGTTCGGTCTGAGGAGTCTGTTGAACAGTATCCCTGCGTGCCGGCTGGCCGCACTGGCGCCGTTCTCATCCCCGGGCCACTCGCGGTTGATGTCGATGAGGTCGATTCCTCTTCCTGAGCTAGGCCATCTACGCGCCATGCCTTCCAGGGCGGGACAGGATACGTCGGGGACCGCCATCACCGTACCCGACATCTGGGCCGGATCGAGCTGGATCATGACGGTTTGTATCGTGTGCACCGAACTCATCTCATCGCCGTGCACACCGCTGGTCAGAGCGATGCGCTTGCCCGGCTTCATCCCCACGGCGACTATCACCGACACATACCAGTGCTGCCCGGTGGGCATTTGCACACCCTCAAAATAGAACGCATGCTTCCTGCCGCGTTCCAGATCGTTCACGTCAAGCGCGCTGATGACCTTCTTGCCTTGAATCACATCGCCGGTGTAGACCGTTCCTTGTGGTGCGCCTGGTGCCGCGCCGGCGTGCGGCGCTTTCGTCTCCTGGGCATTCGCAGTGCCCACACTGCTCGCGAAAGAAGCCGACGTACCAACCAGGCCGATGGCCGCCATCATGAAGTCGCGGCGATCCAGGCCGTCTCTTTGTTCGTTTGGCATGGTGAAGGCTCCTTGCGTCATATATGAGTCGGGAATCTGGTGCCTGCCTTTGCGAAGTCGCAAAACGTATCCTTCTCGCTTGTCCCGCTTGCAAACAGGTGAACGCCCCTGCATGCCTTGACGCAGGCATGCTTCTGGAATAGCACGCTCCCTTGTCATGCGGTAACTGTCAAAACTGTCAGGTCGGAATCTTGGGAAGAAATCACGGTGATGAGGTCTGGAGGTACGCTCGCCGTCGACTATATATCCAGGCGAACGCAAGCACCTGGCGATGGAATGCCGAAGTCCTCGATGGCCGCTTGTGGGGTTTTCGAAGTACGCGAATGGAAGAAGCTTCCGCCCATTTCCTCCGCTATTCTCCGTACGGCACCCAGATATTCTTGACCTGTGTCGCGTGCTGCAGAAACCAGCGGCCCTCGGCCTGCGTGCGGTCGAACCAGTTGTATTCGCGGCCTTCGTTGGTCCAGACCTGCTTCATGTTCCCGATCGAGGCGGCCCGCACCATGGCGGCCTCTTCGTCGCTACGGAAGCACCAGAGCGCGTCGACGCCGTCATGTTCGGCCAGAGTTCTGCCCAGTTCAGCGGGCCGGCCCGCAACCAGGTTCACCACCCCGGCAGGCAGGTCGCTTGTGTCAAGCAGCTGATAGAGATCTCCCTGGATCAAGGGGTAGCGCTCCGACGGCACCGCAACCACGGTGTTGCCCATCACGATGGGCGGCAGGACCAGAGAGAGCAGGCCAAGCAACGGGGCATCGGCAGGAGCCAGAACACCCACCGTGCCCACCGGCTCCGGCATGGCGATCGTGATATTCCTGCCCGGCGGATGGTGCACGACGCCTTCGTACTTATCCGCCCAGGCGGCATAGGTAAAGATGCGCTCAATGGAGAGATCGGTCTCGATCATGGCGCGCGACTCGCCAATTGCGGCCGTCAGGCGATGCGCGATCTCGTCGCGGCGCTGGATCATGTTCTCCGCCAGGTAATAGATGATCTGCGCACGGGCGTGCGCCGCGGTTCGCGCCCATCCTGACGCAGCCTGCGCTGCTTCCACGGCATTCCGGATGTCCTTGCGATTGCCGAGCGGCGCCTCGCCGAC
>JBATYG010000713.1:0-1816 GCA_049673945.1 Occallatibacter sp. | reverse complement strand
CGCAGCGACGCTGGGAGCGCGACAACTTCAGCCGCCTGGCGAAGATGATTGTGGACGAGTGGAACGACGCTCTGGTGCTGATCACTGGTTCGCGTGCGGAAAAAGCCGAGGCCCAGGCGATGCAGGAGAAGGTTGGCCATCCGCGCTTCCGCAGCTTTGCCGGCATGCACAAGCTGATGGCAATCACCGCGCTCTATAACGTGTCCACCGTGCTGGTGACCAACGACAGCGGCCCCGGCCACTTTTCGGCGATTACGCCGATCCGGTCGATCGTTCTCTTCGGACCCGAAACCCCGAGGCTCTACGGCAGCCTGGGCAACACCGAGGCGATCTGGGCTGCGCTCTCCTGCTCGCCGTGCGTAACGGCCGCCAACCAGAAGAACTCCGCCTGCAATGACAATGTCTGCATGCAGCTCATCACGCCGGAGCGTGTGCTCGCGTCCGTGCGCAAGGTGATGAACGGCGCGGAGAAGCCGCGCGAACTGATGACGATCACCGGCGTCCACTGAGGCGCATCGACATTTAGGGATGAATCCCCTTAGAGCTGCGGCAGGAGCGTCCGCAATAGCAGAAAGCCGCCAACGCCCAGAAAGAAAACCAGCGCCATGCGAATGCCCGGTTCGCGATTGACTTCCGGCACCAGGTCGCTTGCGCCTACGTAGAGAGCCACACCGGCGGAGACCGGCAGGCCGTAGGGCATCCAGTGCGGCGCGAGCTCAATCACCAGCACGCCTGCAAGCGTAGCCGCGGCAAGGGCAACAGCGGCAAGAAAGGCGACTGTGCGGCTGCGGCCGCTCGCCAGCATCACTGAGGCCATGGTGAAGCCCTCGGGCGCCTTATGTAGAAAGATGGCGAGAAAGATCAGCCAGCCGAGCGCATTGTTCACCACGAAGCCCGAGCCGATTGCCACTCCATCAAAAAGAGCATGCACGCTGAGCCCGCCCAGCACGGAGTAGCCGGTGCGCAGCGAAACAAACTCGTTGTGGTGCGTCTCTTCGCCGTAGTGGAAATGGGCATTGATGGTGTGCTCGAGCAGATGCACGACGCAGTAGCCGGCCATGATGAGCACAGGGCCAAGCTGCGGGCTCAGCCGGATGCTCTCCGGCGTCATCTCAAGCAATGCCGTCGCCATGAGGAAACCAGCGCCCAGGGCGACGAAGTACCGCAGGTAGCGTTCCACCCCGCGCGCGCGCACCAGCACCAGGCCGCCGGCCACGTCGGCGAGCGCAGCCAGCAGGCCGAGGAAAATGGAGAGCCTGAGCATCCCGGTCTACCCGCTGTGCCTGATGTGGAGCACGTCGCCATCCTGCACGATGTACTCCTTGCCTTCAAGGCGCAACGTGCCCTGGGCACGCGCCGCCGCCTCACTGCCCGCGGAGAGAAGAGCGTCCCATCTGATGGTTTCGGCGCGAATGAAGTGGTGCTCGAGGTCAGAGTGGATTGCGCCGGCAGCTTGCGGAGCCTTTGAGCCGGCGGTCACCGTCCATGCGCGGCACTCGTCTTCACCGGCGGTGAAGAAGCTGATGAGTCCAAGCAACTCGTAGCTCTTGCGGATGAGGCGCACGAGCCCGCTTTCATGCAGTCCGTAGCTTGAGAGAAATTCGCCGGCTTCCGCCTCGTCCATCTAGGCCAGCTCGGCTTCAACCTTGCCGCAGATTGCGGTAGCGCCGGCGTTGGGCCGTTTGGCAATCTCATCGAGTTTGTAGCGGCTTACTGCGGAGTCGAGGTCGGCCCCCAGAGTGAACTTTCGCCGATATTAAGTGCATACAAAACTGGCTTTTGCGAGAGAAACATAAAGCCTTTGATGAGCTTCTTC
>JBATYG010000712.1:0-2958 GCA_049673945.1 Occallatibacter sp. | reverse complement strand
CATCAGCTTCTATCCAACCATCGAGATGGTGGCTAAGGCCTTCGACCTGCAGCTTCTGGCGGACCCCAATCCGATGGCCGGCCACACCTATCGCAGCGACCACTTCTCGCTCGCCCGCGTTGGCATTCCTGCCTTCTCGGTTGACCAGGGCGATCTTTTTGAAGGCCACGATGCCGCCTTGGGCCATGCGCAAAACGAGGATTACAACGCGCATCATTACCATCAGCCGTCAGACGAGTATCACGCCGACTGGGACTTCAGGGGCAATGCGAAGCTGGCGCGATTCGGCTTCGTGCTCGGCTGGCTTGCCTCAGAGCAGAAGAAGCCCATCGAGTGGCTGCCGGGCGATGAGTTTGAGGCAGTGCGCAAGGCTAGTGAGGCGCGGTAGATGATCTGTCGTGGCGCCAGGCGCATTTCGCTGGACGCGCGACCCTCAGTAGTAGTCTGCGCAGCTCAGGTAGTAGCCACATTGCGTGCAGACCAGCTTGCAGTGGTGGCCGGTGAGGCGGGCGCTGCAGGTGGGGCAGATCTGGCAGTGATGCTCCAGTGGCGCTTCCGTTTCCAGGCCGCAGGCCGCACCACTTTGTGAGAAATCCGGTGAAAATTCGGCGTCGAAGGCGGTGGGCCTCTGCGGGAGCATGGGTGAGAGGTTAGCATAGAGGGGTGGGCGGCCTGCGCGGGTCAGCGCGTCAGGTGCCTAAAGCATCAACCTCGATGTGCCGCCAACCGTTTCCCCATGGGCGGCGCAGTTCAACAACCCCCTGAAAACCACCGGATTCCGGATTCCCCAAAGGAGGGACCCATGGCAAGCAAGGCAAGTGCGGTTTGGACAGGTTCACTGAAGGAAGGCAAGGGCACCATTTCGACGGCAACGGGCGTGCTGAAGGACGCCAACTACTCATTCGCTACCCGGTTTGAGGGCGCCACCACCGGCACAACCCCCGAAGAGTTGATTGCTGCGGCGCACGCGAGCTGCTTCTCGATGGCGCTGGGCGCGCAGCTTGGCGGCGCCGGCCTCACCCCGACGAAGATCGAGACCAACGCGGCCGTCACCCTGGCCAAGGTGGGTGAGGGCTTCCAGGTGACGAAGATCGCGCTGACCACGACGGCAAGTGTCCCCGGCGCGACCAAGGAAGTGTTCGACACGGCCGCTGCAAATGCGAAAGCCGGCTGCCCGATCTCGAAGCTCTTCGCGAACAATACCGAAATTACCCTCGACGCAAAGCTGGTCTAGCAGCTCAGCGCGTTCTATAAATCCCATCCTTGCCCGCAAGCAGGGATGGGATCTTCGTTTTTGTGGGCCCTCCGCAATTTTCTTGTGCCATCGGGTCGACTATGGGAGAGTTGATTCTCGACTCTTCGTTCCGATGCGCGAGGCTGCGGTCATGAAGCAATACAAGTTCAAAGCCACCATTCAGTCCGTAGGCACCGGTGCGTGCGTCCTCTTTCCGTACGACGTCGAGAAAGAATTTGGCACGCGTGGGCAGGTGCCGGTGAAGGTCACGTTCGATGGTGTTCCGTACACGGGAACCATGGTGAAGTACGGACGCCCGGAGCACATGCTTCCGATCCTGAAGGCGATTCAAGAAAAGATGGGGAAGGGTCCGGGTGACACGATCACAGTTGTTGTCGAGCGCGACGAAACGGTACGGACCGTCGAGGTTCCCGCGGAGTTCGCGAAGCTGATGAAGAAGGAAGGCGTGCTGCCGGTTTTCGAGAAGCTGAGCTACACAAACCGCAAAGAGTATTGCCGCTGGATCACCGAGGCAAAGAAGGAAGAGACCCGTGCCAGGCGCCTGGGCAAAGCCATTGAGATGCTCAAGTCCGGGGTGAAGACGCCCGGTTAAGATTCCCCCTTGACAGCCGCTCACCCGTGGCATGAGAGTCAAACGCGCTCCCCCTCCCGGTTTTCAACCTATCGCAGAGGAGGCAGTTCCGTGGAACACATCCATCATCATCTGAACCACCTGGCCATCATCAGTTCTGCCGTGATCCTGTGGGTTCTTGGCGCAATCTGGTATTCGCCCGCGCTCTTTTCAAAACCCTGGATGGCATTGCTGGGTATTACGCCCGATCCTTCCGAGCGAAAAGACCTGATCGGCGGCATGATCGCTTCCTTCATAGGCGATTTGATACTTGCGCTGGTGCTGGCGCACTTCGTCATCTGGTCCGGGGCGGCGACGATCGGGTGGGGCGCATTTGTCGGTTTCCTCTCATGGTTCGGTTTTATTGCCGCTCCCAACTTTGCGCAGGGTATCTATGAGAACCGGCCCTTCAGGCTGTTCCTGATCAACGCAGGATATTGGTTCGTTGGGCTACTGATTGTCGGAGCATTGTTGGCGGTGTGGCACTGAAAGAGCTGTCCGCCTGGGTTGGGACGCAGGGCCGGTAAAATCGGTGGCATGAGCAAATCGGTTATCACCACCCCATCCGCACCTGCCGCCATCGGCCCCTATTCGCAGGCAATCCGTTCGGGGAGTCTCGTATTCACAGCCGGCCAGATTGCCCTCGACCCAGCTACTCAACAGCTTGTGCTTGGTGGCATTACCGAGCAGACGACGCGCGCGCTCGAGAACCTCAAGGCGATTCTTGAAGCGGCGGGCAGCAGCCTGGCGAAGACCGTGAAGGCCACGGTTTTTCTCAAGGACTTCAACGATTTCGCCGCCATGAATGCCGTTTACGGCAAGTATCTTGCGCCCGACGGGACGACGGCGCCAGCGCGCAGCACCGTTGAAGTTGCGCGCCTGCCAAAGGATGCGCTGGTCGAGATCGAGCTTGTCGCCGAAGTTTGAGCGCCGTATCTTTCCGCCGGGCGCACACATCTAACTGGTATGACCCATGAGACCGAGACGACCATGAGCGAAGCTGAAGACAAGATGACCCGCAGTGAGACCGAGTGGCGCGCGATGCTCACGCCGGAGCAGTATGACGTGCTGCGCGAGAAGGGAACGGAGCGCC
>JBATYG010000711.1:0-4414 GCA_049673945.1 Occallatibacter sp. | reverse complement strand
GGTTGTAACAAGGAGATTGTCCATGCGGAGAATTGTGTCGAGAATGGCTCTCACAGTTGCGCTGGTTGTGATTGCTGCTTTGGGACCGCAGGCGCTGGCCAAAAGCGCGACGAGAGAGACGCTGAATGCCGATGCGGGCTGGAAATTTCTGCTGGGCGATCCGGCTGGCGCCGAAAGCACATCGTTTGACGATGCGGGCTGGACGAAGGTGGATTTGCCGCATGACTGGAGCATTGCCGGGCCGATCGACCAGAAGAACCCGACAGCGGGAGGCGGAGGATTTTTCCCGGCCGGTATTGGATGGTATCGCAAGAGCTTCACGGCTCCGGCGGAGTGGACAGGGAAGCTCGTCAGCGTGGAATTCGAGGGAGTCTCGAAGAATGCGACGGTCTACCTGAACGGGGAGAAGCTGGGCTTTCATCCATACGCATACACGAGTTTCCGCTTTGACCTTACTCCGCACTTGAAGATTGGCGAGCCCAATGTGCTGGCAGTGAAGGTGGACGATTCCGAGCAGCCGAGCAGCCGCTGGTTCAGCGGATCGGGCATCTACCGGCACGTGCACGTGATTGTGACCGAGCCGGTGCACGTGGCCCCATGGGGGGTCTTCGTCTCGACGCCGGAGGCATCGGCCGACACGGCGAAGCTGGAGGTGCGCGCGCGGGTTGAGAATGCCTCAGGCAGTGCTGCGCCGGTGACGGTACGGACGACGATCGAGCCTGTGGATGGAAAGCCAGTGGCGAAGGGGCAGTCGCAGATGCAGGTGGCTGCGGGCGGCGATGAGGAGACGAGCCAGGATATCCGCGTGGCTCATCCGAAGCTGTGGTCACCCGAGAGCCCCACGCTCTATCGCGCAGTGGTTGAAGTGGTGCAGGCGGGCAAGGTGACTGACCGCGTGGAGACGACGTTCGGCATTCGTACGCTGGCGTGGTCCGTGAACAAGGGACTGCTGCTCAATGGCAATCCGATCAAGCTGGCGGGCGGCAGCGTTCACCATGACAATGGGCCCCTGGGAGCCGCGGCTTTTGATCGTGCAGAAGAGCGCAGGGTTGAACTGCTGAAAGCTGCGGGCTTCAATGCGGTGCGGACGGCGCACAATCCTCCTTCGCCCGCTTTTCTGGATGCGTGCGACCGGCTGGGACTGCTGGTGCTCGACGAGCCCTTTGATGTGTGGACGACGAGCAAGGTGAAGTACGACTACGCGCAATATTTCAACGAATGGTGGCAGCGCGATATCGATTCGATGGTGCTGCGGGACCGCAATCATCCCGCCATTGTGCTGTGGGGCATCGGCAACGAGATTCCCGAGGCGTGGACGGAAAAAGGAGCACCGATCGCCAAGGAACTGGCGGCGCGCGTGCGGGCGCTCGACGCGACGCGGCCGCTGACGCAGGCTTTCCCTGGAGCGACGTACACTCCGAGCACCGACGCGGTGATGGCCAATCTGGACATCGTTGGCTACAACTACAACCTCGTGATCAACCAGAGCAAGGACCACGCGCGTGTTCCAACGCGCATGATGGTGACGACGGAGTCGCTGCCTGCTTCCGCATTCGATGAGTGGAAGACCGTGCACGAGCATCCGTACATCGTTGGCGAGTTTGTGTGGACGGCGATGGATTATCTCGGCGAGTCGGGCATCGGAAGCTGGTCCTATGCGACGCCGGAACTGGCGCAGCAGGCGACGATGATGCAGGCAATGATGAAGCAGAGGATGGCTGACATGGGCGCCAACGGCAAGAATCCCTTTGCCGGAATTCCTCCGCCACCGCAGCCAACGGACAAACCGAAGAAGCCATCCCCGCTGAATTTGCTTTTCCCCGGCTATCCGTGGCACGCGGCCGATTGCGGCGACATGGATCTTACGGGGCATCGCAAACCGCAGTCCTACTATCGCGACATTCTGTGGCATGGGGGCGATCGCGTGTACGCCACGGTGCGCTTGCCTGAGCCGGAAGGCAAAAAGATCGTGGCAATCGGCTGGAGCGTGTACCCGACGCTGCCGAGCTGGACGTGGCCCGGAGAAGAGGGCAAGGAAATGCAGGTCGACGTCTACGCGGGTACCGAGAAGGTACGCCTCTATCTGAACGGCAAGCTCATCGGCGAAGCGCCGACGACGGTTGATCAGGAGCGCAAGGCAACATTCACGGTTCACTATGAGCCCGGCACGTTGAAGGCTGTGGGCGTGAACGGTGATCACGTGGTGGCGACCGATCTTCTCGAGACGGCGAGTGCGCCTGCGAAACTGCGGTTGACGGCGGATCGAGACATTGTGCAGGCAGATGGCGAAGATCTCTCGTTTGTGACAGCGGAGGCGCTGGACGCGCAGGGCCGTCTGCAGCCGAATGCGGCGCAGGAAGTGAAGTTCGCAATCTCAGGGCCGGGGACAATTGCGGCGGTGGGGAACGCGGACGGCATGAGCGATGCGTCGTACCAAGGCGATCATCGCGCGCTCTACGAGGGGCGCGCACTGGTTGTGATCCGCACGGCACACAAGGCGGGAAAGATCAATCTCGCAGCAAGTGCCGAATGCCTGACACCTGCCGCGATCGCTATCGAAAGCAAGACGGCTCAAACTGTAGTCGCGCTTGACCGCTAGAAAGCGGCGCTCAACGGCTGATGCGCAGCGCAAGCTGCATGACACGCGGGTCGGTCACGGTGCTGGTGATGCTGCCGAAGGCGGCGGCGCCAAAGCTACCGTTTGGTTGTGCGAACGCAGGGGTGTTGGTGACGTTGAACATTTCTGCGCGGAACTCCAGGGACGCCTCGCGTGGCAAGGTGAAATGCTTCACGAGGGCGATGTCGAGATCGCGATAGGCTGGGCCGCGCACAGGATTGCGCGAGGCGCTGCCCAACGTGAATTGCGGTGCAACGGCAAATGCGCCGGTGTTGAAGTAGCGCGCGGGTGTGCGTTCGCCTGGGGAGAGTGAAGGCCTGCCGACAAGGTTGGGGCGCTGTAATGAAAAGCCGGCGAAGGAATTGAAGTTGGTGGACTGGGTGACGGTTACCGGCATGCCTGATTGCAGCAGCAGCATCGTGTTGAAGGTCCACCCGCCGAGGACGTGGTTGGCGAGTCCGCCGGAGGCGAAGCGATGGCCGCGGCCTGCAGGCAGATCCCATATGCCGCTGAACGAGGTGACGTTGGGTATGTCTCCGCTTGAAGAGTCGCGCTCGAGCCATGGCCGATGCGAGTCGGCGGCGATAAGGCTGTTGGAGTTTGGTGAAGAGAGCACTGTCGTGGAGAAGACAGCTGAAGCGTCGTCAATGAGCTTGGAGTGCGTGTAGGCGAAGAGAAACGAGAGGCCGTGTGACAAACGCTGCTGCACCTTTGCCTCAACGGCGTTGTAGTTGGTGGTGCCGCTGTTGTTGCGATAGATGGCTACGTTGAGGAAGCGCGGATACGGTTTGATGAGCTGCGCCTGGCTGATATTTTTGCCGCCGATGGAACTCGATGCGGGGAGCTCGCCGTAATAGGGGTTGGGCACGGATTGCAGCAGAGGCGCGCCCTCTGCAAGCTGTTCGACGGTGAGCTGGTTCAGATTCGCGTCAGGAATGCCGACGTGGACGATGTGCGAACCGACGTAGGCCACCTCGGCGGAGAGGTTGCTGGTGATTTCGCGCTGCAGGGCGAGGTTCCACTGCTCCACATAGCCTGAGCCCGCGGTGCGATTGGCGGTGTAGACGCTCTGACCGAGGCCGGCATCGGGTGTGAAAGGAATCGGCGCGACATCCGGCCCCGTCGAAAGCGCGAATGTGGGGCGCAGACTGTCCTGCGTTTTCTGCTGCACGCTCTGGATGAAGGGAAACTGCGGCGTGGTGAAGGGCGTGGTGATGCCGGATTGGTCGATGAAGACGATGCCGAAGCCGGAGCGAGCCACGGTCTTTGGCGTAAGCATATAGGCGAGCCCGATGCGTGGCGCGACATTGCCAAAGTGCAGCTCTCGGGCGCTGCGAGAAAAGCCATCGACGCCGAGGTAGTTGAGCTGCTGCGTGTCGAGATCGAAGACGGCGCCCTGATTGTTCTTTTCCGTCGAGGGAAAGTGCAGGGTCCAGCGCGCGCCGAGGTTGAGGGTCAGGCGGTTGGTGGCCTTCCAGTCATCCTGCGCAAAATATTCCTGGATGTGCGCGCGGGGACGGATCTTGCTTTCCTGCAGATCGATCTGAAAAGTATCGACCTGACCGAGCAGGAAACTTGCGATCGCGTTGCCGCTGTTGGTAACCCCCTGCTGGTTAGTGCCGGTGGTTGTAAAGGCGAAGGAGCCTGTGGGATTGGGCGGCGCAATGCTGTTGAGCTGGTACCAGCGATAATCGAGGCCAAACTTGAAAGCGTGCGCGCCCTTTGTATATGCGACGGTTTCAAGAATCTGCCAGACGGCGGTCTGATATTGCGAGAACGTGCTTGCCGAAGGGCCGA
>JBATYG010000710.1:0-4635 GCA_049673945.1 Occallatibacter sp. | reverse complement strand
GGGCAGGCCTGGCGGCCACTCGGGCGGGCGGTCGCGCAGCTAACTACCGCATTTACACTTAGTTCCGGTAGTAACCTTGGCGGGTCCGAATATATCGTGTTACGATATATTAATGGATTTTGGTAACGCAGCCACGCCCTCTGACCTGCTCGCCACTTTGGCGGACTTTCGCCATGAGTTGCGCGACTTTCTGCACTTCAGCGAGTCCGCGGCCCTCGAAGCCGGCCTGCAACCCCAGCAGCATCAACTTTTGCTGCAGGTTGCCGGGGCCCGGCCGGAAACCCTCGTCACGATCGCCTACGCGGCGGCACGGATGGGACTGAGGCACAACAGCGTAGTCGAGCTCGTCGACCGCTCGGAGCGTGAAGGCCTGTTGGCCCGGACCGCCGATGCGGACGATAAGCGCCGCGCGATTCTCTGCGTCACGCGAAAGGGCGGGCGGGTCCTGGAACGGCTCTCCGGCGATCATGCGCGGGAGCTTAATGAACTGGCGCCGCGCCTGATGCAGGTCCTCGAGGACGTTCGTCGTCACTCCACCGCAACCGCGGGCAGGAGTGCAGAATGAAATCGCAACCATCCGCACTACGGGATTTCACCGTAGACCGACGCACATGGACCCTCGCCGCCGTTTCGGTAGGCATTGGCGCAGGCGGCGCCGGGCTGGCCGTGCTGCTGCTGCGCCTGATCGCCCTGGCAACCAACCTTTTCTACTACCATCGCGTGAGCTTTGCGATGGTGGGGCCGGCAGGCTCGCCTGAGCAGAAGTGGGTCATGGCGCTTGTTCCCGTGGTCGGCGGTCTCATTGTGGGGCTCATGGCCCACTACGGCTCGGACAAGATCCGCGGCCATGGGATTCCGGAGGCGATCGAGGCCATTCTGCTGCGCGGCGCACGCGTTGAGCCAAAGGTAGCGGTGCTCAAGCCGATCTCCGCGGCCATCGCCATCGGCTCCGGCGGCCCCTTCGGCGCCGAGGGTCCGATCATCATGACGGGCGGAGCCTTCGGCTCGCTGGTGGCGCAGTGGCTCCGTCTTTCAGACGCTGAACGCACGACGCTTCTCGTGGCCGGCGCGGCGGCGGGCATGTCGGCAACCTTCGCGGCCCCGATTGCGGCGATTCTCATCGCGGTGGAACTGCTTCTCTTCGAGTGGCGCCCACGCTCTCTGGTGCCGGTCGCCGTGGCCAGCGTCGTCGCCGGTGCCTTGCGCATCTGGTGGCTGGGCGCCGGCCCACTCTTTCCGGTAGACCTCAGCGCAGGCGTCAATCTCAAGCAGTCGCTCGTGGTTGCCGTACCGCTTGGCATCGTGATCGGGTTCGCTGCCGCGGGGCTGAGCCGGCTGATGTATGGCCTTGAAGACGGCTTCGAACACCTTTCGGACCGTCTCGGCATTCACTGGATGTGGTGGCCGGCGATCGGCGGCATCGGCGTCGGCATCGGCGGCATCTTCTTTCCCCGTGGACTCGGCGTGGGCTATGACAATATTGCCGAGTTGCTGCGCGGCAACGCCCCGGTGTATCTGCTGCTCGGGCTCATTATCGCCAAGTCGCTGATGTGGGCGTTCTCACTCAGCTCGGGAACATCGGGCGGCGTGCTGGCTCCGCTGCTCATGATCGGCGCAGCGATGGCCGAGGCTGCGGCGCGCCTGGCCCACCTGCCGACGCAATCGCAGGCTTTATGGGCGCTGATGGGCATGGGGGCAATGCTTGCCGGTGCGCTCGGCGTTCCGCTGACCGCAGTGCTCTTCTCACTGGAGCTGACGCATGCGCTGCCCGCGCTGTTGCCGCTGGTGCTGGCGTGCACGGCGTCCTATCTGGTGACGGCGCTCGTCATGCCGCGCTCGATTCTCACGGAGAAGCTGGCGCGCCGCGGCTATCACCTTTCCCGCGAATACGGCGTGGATCCCCTCGAAACGGTGACTGTCGCCGAAGTGATGACGGAATCCGCGGACGACGAGCGGCTGCCGAGCGAACTGCCTGAGGTCTTCGCTTACTCCGATCAAACCTGCCGCGCCGTAGCCGAAGAGATGGCGACGACGGGAGTGCTCAGCATGCCGGTTGTTGATCGCGCGAGCGGCAACATTTGCGGGACTGTGGGCGCGGCGCAGTTGCTTGCCGGCCGCAGGCGCGCCGTACGTCGTGAATCCGAGCGCACTATCGCCTTTCAGACGGAAATGCACGAAGAGGAAGAAGAAGAAGTCGCAGTCCGAGCTGGACGATCTTGAATGCTGTGCTGAATTCGGTGCCGGCACAGATCTTTGCTTGAGTCTCGTGGCCAGGCGCTGCGCCTTTGAGCCACGCTTCGACGGGCAGGGCCTCTTTCGGTGAGGCCCCTTGGCCAGAACCGGTCGACGAGTCAGCGGACGCCATCGGCAGCGGCCGACGCGTCGCAGGCGCGCTCGATGCGGATCATGCGCGCTTCCCATGCGTGGATCAGAATATTCTTAAGACTTGCATGGAACAGACGAGGTTTAATAAGTGGCAGTTCAGATTGGGAAAAAGCCGGATGCGGGCTTCGATGACCCCATTGGCATGCTGAAAGATTGCCATCGGCGCATCGAGAATTTCCTGCGCGTCCTGTGCATCGTTGCCGAACGGGCGGGCGGCCGCGCGCTGACTCCCGAAGAAGGCGAAGCCGTTGCCGGTGCGCTCAGGTACTTCCAGGACGGCGGCGCGCGGCACAATGCCGACGAAGAGGAGTCGCTCTTTCCGCGCATGCGCGGCGCGGCGGCGCTGGACAGCGAGCTGCATGAATTAGCCGGCCTCGAAGGGGAACATCGCGAGGCAGGCGAGCTGCACGCCAAGGTGGAGAGGCTCTACCGTCGCTGGCTCGACCAACATGTGCTCGGCGCGGACGATGCGGGTCTGTTGCTCGAAGCCACACGCAGGCTCGAAACTCTCTATGCGCGGCACATCGAGGCGGAAGAAACCGTGGTCTTTCCCCGCGCGGCCTCATGCCTTGCTCCCGCGACTCTCGCGGCCATCGGTGCGGAGTTCAAAGCCCGCCGCCGGTAGAACCGCCGATAGGACCGCCGCTCACAAACGGATGCGCTGTGAAGAGCCGGGCAGGGCGCGCCGGATACGCATATCTTTTGCGCCCTCGCGCCATTGCTTCCAAATCGACCATAGAGCATCCTATTAGGTATGAAGACGGAAAAAGCGACATTCGGAGCTGGATGCTTCTGGGGCGTGGAGGCGGCCTTTGCCGCTCTCCCCGGCGTAACGGAAACGGCCGTAGGCTACGAGGGCGGCTCCCTCGATCGGCCCACCTACAAGGACGTCTGCACCGACCAGACCGGCCACGCAGAGGTGGTCGAAATCGATTTTGACCCGGAAAAGACCAGCTATGACAAGCTGCTGGACGCCTTCTTTGAGCTGCACGACCCCACCACGCTCGACCGCCAGGGGCCTGACTGGGGCACGCAGTACCGCTCGGCGATCTTCTACCACTCGCCCGCGCAGGAGCAGCAGGCCAAAGCAAAAATCGAAGAGCTCAGCGCCTCAGGACGCTTCAACCCGAAGAAGATCGTGACCAAGATAGAGCCGGCGCAGACGTTCTGGCGCGCGGAAGACTACCACCAGAAATATCTCGAAAAACGGGGCCAGACGAGCTGCCACATCTGATGGCGGGAAGCGGGCCGAATCACTTCTTCTTCTTTTTCTGCTCGCTCACGGCCTCGTGATACTCCTTGTGAATCACCTTCAGGTCCACCTGCGGCTCGGGCATCTTCATCCCCAGCTCCTCCATCGTTTCGGCCACAATCTGTGACACGGCCAGGTTCCTGAACCACTTGTGATTCGACGGAATCACATACCAGGGCGCATGCTTCGTGCTGGTCTTCTCGAGCGCCTCGTCAAAGGCCTTCGTGTACTCATCCCAGAGCTGGCGTTCCTGGTAGTCGCTTTCGCTGATCTTCCAGTTCCGTGCCGGATCATCGAGCCGCTGCTCGAAGCGCCGGAGCTGTTCGTCCTTGCTGATGTGGAGAAAGAACTTGAGGATCGTCGTATTGTTCTGCGTGTAGAGAAGCTTCTCAAAGTCATTGATCAGCGCATACCGTTCCTTCCAGACATCCTTCTTCACCAGCTTGTGTACGCGGACAATCAGCACATCCTCATAGTGCGAGCGGTTGAAGATCGCTACCGCGCCCTTGCCGGGTGCATGGGGATGCACCCGCCAGAGAAAGTCATGATCCAGTTCCACCGCGGTCGGAGTCTTGAAGGCCGCCACATCGGTGCCCATGGGATTCATCGCGCTCATGACGTGATTCACCGTGCCGTCTTTGCCGCCGGCATCGAGCGCCTGCAGCACAATGAGGAGCGAGTGCTTCTTCTCCGCATACATGAGCTGCTGCAGCCGGCACAGCTTCTCACGGTATTTCTCGATCTCGACCTTCGCCGTGTCTTCATCGACGTGTTTGCCCGTTTCGGCGGCATCGATTGCGCCGAGCCTTACCTTGTTGCCGGGCTTCACGTGAAACGCTTTGCGATAGTCCATTCGGTATCTCCTGGCCGGTCTCACCGGATGAGGATACTCCTGTTGCGGATTTCTGCAGGCGATGCGGAACTGCTGGTCGATTCCGAGACACCGCACCTGCGAGCCGCGGCACATCCAAAAAGTAATGGGATTAACGTAACGTCCG
>JBATYG010000709.1:0-3791 GCA_049673945.1 Occallatibacter sp. | reverse complement strand
CCGCGACTTGTGTTGGCGCCGCACTTTTGGGGCGAGTCGCGCTTCGTACACCCACGGAAACCAATACCTTGTCCACTCTATGGGGACCGGTAGTCGAGAAGACGGATTCCGTTGTGATATGTGTCGGCCAAGTCAGTTCACAAACCCCATGGGCCATCTCGGGGTCAGCTCAAGTGGCCGCACCGACCGAGACCGGCGTCTTACCAGACATTCTTTTAGTTCGAGATGCTGCCTCGGCTTCCCAGGTCAGCGCTGTACTCGGCCGGATGGGTGGCAATCCTCGAGTGCTCGGAGCTGCCTCGACTAATTTCACCGATCTTCAAATCACATCCGGGGTGTTCGTCGGTGGATTCAATAATCCATGGACGATGCGATTGCAGGCGCCCCTGCGGTACCAGTTTGTTCGGAATGCAACCGATCAAACTTACGAAATCGTTGACACGAAGCACCCCGACTCGCGCCTTTATCAGATCGATCAGGCCAAACCGTATAGCAAATCCACCCAGGATTACGGAATAGTTGCTCGCTTTCTGAGCCCGACTACGGAACGAGAAACCGTAATCATCGCGGGGATCGGCGCCAACGGAACTCTCGCCGCAACCTCGATGGCAACTGACGAGCGCTTTTTCGGGGAATTGGTCCGTACTGTGGGTGAGAATGCGGCCAAGAAGAACATAGAAATACTCGTGACAACACAAATCATCGATAATCACACCGGTCCGCCCAAAGTCCTCGATGTTCAGTATTGGTGAACAGGTTCATTCAGCGTTCGTGCTTCCGGTTAAGATCGCCGATTATCGCAACTAATCGTGAAACGTTTCGGCACATCTCTCCTTTATAAGGGCCTTAACATAGGCAATCTAACGATCAGTCCAGACGCCTGCCACTGATTTGGACTGTCCCCCAGTTGTATCACTCGCGCATACTCAAAACTGGTTCCAGCGCAGATGATCTCGAAGGCGCTCTTCCCAAGCCGCAAGAGCACTTCGGCCAGCCATCGACAGCACCGTCCACACCAGCACCATGGCACCTAGACTCGCAAGGGCAGCGATCAATTGCCCCGGCAATCCGAACTATTCGCCGGTGTGCGTGAAGCGAACTCACGCGCGCAGCTTGCTGCCGAGGTTGTTAGTACTGAAGTGCTTGACAGTCACGATCTGACCATTCTGGCGGTTCACAACCAGCCTGGTCGCTGCGCCGATTGAACCCAGATCTAAACACGCATGGGTTTCAACGGAAGGTGGCTGGTAAGGAAAAATGCCTTATAATGTAAGGAGGAGAGACGCTATGGCCTCGACTTCCCACAATTCGTCTACGACCGTTGAAGCGAGAGTAACCTCGAAGGGGCAGGTCACACTGCCTAAGGAGTTGCGGAAGCGCCTCGGCATCCAGAGTGGCAGTCGAATCCGCTTCAGCATACCGGCGACCGGGCCTGTCCAGGTTGACCGGATTCTGTATGACATCGAGGACCTTTGGCGGATGGCAGACGAAGGCGGCAAGGCGGAACACGTCATGTCCTTTGAGGAGATGAATGAGGCGAAGGCCCGGAGGCAGTGGTAATGCTCACTGCTGACACCAATGTCTGGGCTCGCGCCTTGCTCAACGACGACCAAACTCCAACAAGGAAAGCGAGATCGGCTCTCGCGCAGGCTCGCTCTGCGGATGGAGTCTTCGTCCCGCTCATCGTATTTGCAGAACTCTCGTGGGTGCTTCGCGGCCGATGGGGGAAGGACAGAGTCCTGAATGCGCTCGACGGATTGCTTCGGGCGCGAGGCGTCACGGTCGAATCGCCAACACTGGCCCGGAAGGCACTTGAAGCAGCCCGAAATGGCGCGGTGGGTTTCGCCGACCATCTGATTGCGGACATATCCTTCGATGCGGGCGTCAAGGAGATCATCACCTTTGACAGAGCCTTTGGACGACTGTCGCGAGTTCGCCGTCTAAGCTGAAAATGATCTGATGGTTCAGGCGGTTCTCGTAGCGCTCAAACGCCGCGAGCTGTACGGGTACAGCGAGGACCTTAGCTACTGGCTGCGTTGGCTTGAGTTTTGATAAGAGCGCGCATAAGCCCATTGGCACGAGTTCGCGGACCGGAGATGGCGGGTCCGCTGTTACATATCGGGCAGGCTTAGAACCACACGGAACTCCGCCAGCGGCGCCTGAACACCTCACGCAGGCATGCTGGTTCTACGCTCTGATTCTTGCCTCAACAGGAGCAGGTGTCGGGCTGGACTTTCTCGGCATCAATCCGGTAAAGGCGCTTTACTGGACAGCTGTCATCAACGGATTGTTAACACCCTTTCTCCTCGTCGCAATTCTGATCGTCGCTGCGGACAAGAAACTCATGCAGGGCCAACCGAGTTCGCGCTTCGGATGGATTGTCGTGGCTCTCACGACGATCGCCATGTTCGCCGCAGGCATCGCGATGTTCGTTGTCTAGATCGCCGTTCTCGCTGCCCTGGCCGTTGCGCCATTCTTCATGGCTCTTGAATTGCCGTGCCGGTAACTTGGGGTAGATGAGGATCGGTTGTGGATACACTTCCGGATGGCCGCGGTCTGTCGGCCGGCATCTCTGTTCCTGGCGCGAAAATGAGAATCCTGATCGAGCCCCAGTCAGCATCCGGGCTTGAGTCTGCTTGCTTTCCCATTCCCAATGTCTTAAGCAGGCTGTTATCAAAGCCGAAGTTTCCCGCCAGATACGCACGCACCACCATCGCCCTGGCATCGGTGAGAACTAGGTCCTTCTGCGTATCGCCCTGGAGGCCCGTAGAGACCTCGATGATCGCAACGCCAAATTGATTCTGTGCCAGGAAGTCGCCGGCGACGTTGAGAGATTTCTGATTCTTCAGTTTGGCCGAATCGCGGCTGTCGAAGAGCTGCTTGACTGTGTAGGTAAACACCTTTACAGGTGTACCCTGCGGAAGCCCGTCGATCGCGTTCGCTCCCAGATCGGCCGAATCTTCATATCCGCGTTTCTTGAAATATCCGCTCAACAAGAAGTTGTGTTTCAGCGCCTCCATATTCTCCTGGAAGTCCGTTACGCCGGTTTGCGCCTGGAGCATCGTCGCGTGCAGAGTGGTCGTTGTTTGTTCGAGGTCGCTGTAGAGTTGCTTGTCGTTCACCAGTGCTCCCACGGTTCCTTGCCCCGAATCGATCTTGCTGCTTACCGAGTTTAGGTGCGCGGTCGCCAGAGTTACGTTCTGAACCGCCTGTTGGCTGCTATCCAGAATGCGATTCGTTTTCCTGAGCAGATCCGCCATCTCGAGCGGCGGTTCACTCTGGATGGTTTCGCCATCTGTTACCTCGGCTTGCCCGGCGGATCCAAACGAAATGGCAAGGTACTGATTGCCCAACAGCCCCTCGGTTTGAATTGAAGCTACTGAGTCCCGCTTAATGATCTCGTGCGTAGACCTGGCAAGCTCCATGACCACCGTGACCTTCTCTCCCGGCTTCCTCGGCAACTCGATACCGGTCACTGTGCCGCTGTGCACTCCACCCACCTGCACGTCGGCTCCTTCAGCCAAGCCAACCACATCTTTGAACTGCGCCCTCAGTCGGTAGGTAGAGCGGAACAGATACTCCTTGCTTCCTATGATGAAGACTCCTGTAGCGAGCACTGCCAACGTTACAACGATGAATGCACCTAACCGCGCCACCCTTGACATTTGCCCTCCTACGACAGCTTTAAGAATTCCCTCACGAATGCGACGTCGCTCTGACGAAGGTCTTCAAAGGTGCCCTCGATCACGACATCGCCTTCATTCAAGATGGCAAGACGATCAGCAATCGTC
>JBATYG010000708.1:0-4436 GCA_049673945.1 Occallatibacter sp. | reverse complement strand
GGAATGACCACCACCGGCTCGTCGAGCTGAATGCCACGGCGTGTAATCGAGTATTCGGCCTTGGTATAAACGCCCGTCCGGTAGAGCTCGCGATCCAGATCCGAAAGGTGGACCACCGGGTCGCCGTTTACGCCGGTAAGCAGGTCATGGAGATGAATGCCTGCGCGCTCGGCCGGGCTGTTGGGCAGCACCTTCGTGGCTTCGAGGCCCGAGCCGTTGGCCGCTTCCATCCACCACACGCCGTCATCGGGCTGCTGGAACTGGCTCTCCTGCCGAAAATTCAACACTGCAAGCAGCACCAGCCCCGCCGTCGCGATGGCGAGCAGCGTTGCCTGCAAGCGGTTGAAGAGACTTGTCTCCATCGGAGGAGTACCTTTAGGTCAATACCTGGGTTGCACGTTGGTTGCCATGCGCAGGGTGCGGGCCGATCATCACAGACCTGGCGCAGACCTAGCGTCAATCATCTGCGATTACAATGACATATAGACGAAGACCAGGGCCGAAAGTCACGAAGGCGACCGTCCCCGGCTGTGGGAAAATGCAGGAAACAGTAGGGGCGCTACGGTAATGCGAATCCGCCTACTAAAAATAATACACTCCGAGGCAAGACACTTTCAGTCGGGTTATTCGGAGCCCGAAACCCACTATTTTTGGCCGTAGGTGGCCTTCGGGCCATGTTTACGCATGTAATGATACTCGCTCACATGCCTTGGTATCGAGCCGGCTTCGGCGTTCAGCAGCACGGTTCTGAAGGCCAGCCGCGCGATGTACTCGAGCACGTCTGCGTGCTCCACAGCGTCGCTGGCCGACTTGCCCCAGGCGAAGGGAGCATGCCCGGCTACCAGCACCCCCGGCACCGCCAGGGGGTCGAGGTTGCCCGCTTTGAAGCACTTCACGATGACGGCGCCGGTGTTGCGGACGTAGCCGTCCGCGACTTGCTCGGCGGTAAGCGGCTCGGTCACTGGAACAGGTCCGTGAAAATAATCGGCATGCGTGGTGCCGAAGCAAGGAATTGCCTTGCCGGCCTGCGCCCAGGAGGTCGCAAACTCAGAGTGCGTGTGCACCACGCCGCCGATCTGGGGAAACTCCCGGTAGAGCAGCGTGTGGGTGTCGAGATCGCTCGAAGGGCGCAGCGTGCCTTCGACAATGTTGCCGTCGAGGTCGGTCACCACGAGGTCGGCGGGGGTCAAGCTGCCGTAGTTCACGCCGCTTGGCTTGATCACTATCAGGGGCTTTGGCCCGGTGCGGTCGACGCCGCTGGCATTGCCAAACGTGTGCGGAGCCAGCCCATGGCGGGCAATTTCATGATTCGCGCGGAGCACCTCTTCGCGGAGAGATTCGAGCAGCATAGGATCGTCCTTGGGTTACTGGAAAGCGTTTACTTACCTAGTTTAGCAGTTTTCAAAAGCCTCTTCAGGCCGGACCGCCGATAGTCGGCGGCAGCTTTGCGATTGCGCCGGATTCGGGCGCGTCTGTTAGATTCTCTTGTCGAATCGAGAGCTTATCGTGAATCGCCGTAACTTTGTTCGCAGCGCCGCACTGCTCCCTCTCGCTCTTCGGTCGAAGGGGCTCGCCCTGGCTGCGACGGCGCAGGGCGATGGCCCCTCGGCAACTGTATCGGCAACGCCCTCCTCAAGCCCGCTGCGCGATCGCTACGAGCTCACGCTGAACCGGGTGCTGCACGGCGACGCGCCCTCCTACTCCGAAGAGTTCATTCTCGCCGATGTGCGTCCCACGGCCGAGCGCCGGTTTACGGAGTACAGCGGAGACGTCTCGGGCCGCTACGTCGGCGCGCTCGCCACCGCGCTGCGCGTCTATGGGGCCAATGCAAGCGGGACCAATGCGCGGACTGACGCGGGCGGCTCCAATGTGGGCAGACGCGATGGAGGCATTGATGCTGCCGCGCTCGACGCGCTTGTCGACAAGATCATTACCCTGCAAAAGCCTGACGGTTCCTTCGGCAGCGGGTTTCATTACGAGCGGCCCGGCGATCTCGATATGGCGCTGCTGTGGGGCAATGGCCGGCTGCTGGTCGGCCTGCTTGAGTACTATCAACTGCGCAACTCGCAGAAGGCGCTCGACGCCTCGCGGCGCATCGGCGACTTTCTTCTGCGTATCGGTCCGCTCATGTTTTCGCAGCAGATGCGCGACGCCTTCGGCGCGCAGCACTTCGCTTCGAGTTACATCTGCTGGACGCAGCAGACCGAGGGCCTGGCCAATCTCTATGCCGTTACGCGCGACGAGCGCTACCGCAAGCTCGCCGAAGAGATCGCCGCGGTGATCGAGCGCCGTGCCGGCGATCACGTCCATGGTTATCTCACCAGCCTGCGCGGCGTGATGGACCTCTATCTGACGACGGGCAATGTCCGGCTGCTGCAGCAATGCCAGCAGGCATGGACAGAGATCACGCAATCGAAGGACCTGCTGATCACCGGCGGCGTGCCCGAGGGCTGGAGTCCCAACAACCACCGCACCGAAGGCTGCGGAGAAGCCGACTGGGTCCGCCTGAATCTCGCGCTCTGGCACGCAACCGCCGATCCGAAATATCTGGCCATGGCCGAGCGCGCCATCTTCAACGAGCTTGCCTTCAACCAATACGCCACCGGCGACTTCGGCCATCGGGTTTACACCGATACAGGCCTGCCCGCTGCCGGCGCCGTCCGCGCGTGGTGGTGCTGCACGCTCCATGGCCTCCGCTGCTTTCCCGATATTCACGCAAGCGTCTTTCGCAATCAGCAGGGAGCGATTGCGTACGACCTGCCGCTTGATGGCGTAATCAAGACGGATGCGCTCTCGCTCAGGGCGCAATCGTCCCTTGCGCAGAACGGCACCGTTCGCATCACGGTGACCGCGGCGGGCAAGGCCCCGGCAACGCTCGTGATCCGCAAGCCTGAGTGGGCCGAGTCCATCTCCGTTGCGGGCAGCGCCGCCAATGGTTCGCGCTCAACGGGCGGCCTGATCACCCTCAACCGAAGCTGGGCCACCGACGACATCATCGATCTCGCTTACACGATGCGCCTCAGGCCCGTTGCGGTCGCGGAAAACCGCCGCGCCTTCTGGTATGGCCCGTGGCTGCTGGGCGCCCCGGCTTCTGGCAATGCGAGCTACTTCAACGAGCTCACTACCCAGAACCGGCTTCTCGGGGAGGCGGAGTCCTCGCCGGCCGGCGCCCGCAGGCATGCGTTCTCGGTTCCGGCGGCTGCGGCATCGGTCCGCTATGCGCAGGCGGAGTATCCCGATCAGCCGGGAACCGTCCAGCTCCGCGCGATCGCCGAGCAGACGGGTCAGGCAACCACCTCGTGGGAGCTGCGTTTCCTCGCGGGCAAGAACGCCTAGGCCGCGATCGCGGCGCCCTTCTCCGCACTCTTCTCCGGCGCTGGACCCGCCTTGATTGCCGGCGGCTCGGAATTCCTGCCCCGCATGTAAACTTGCCTCGCAGGCAGCCGTCTACCTGAACGATGGCGGCCGGCACTGCACTGGATCCAATGACGATGGCCACGGCGGACAACGCCGCGCACAGGTTCGACCTGATGGTCGAGCAGTATCGCCCGAAGATTTTCCGGTTCCTGCTCGCCTCAACGCGCGACATGGACCTGGCGGAGACACTGACCCAGGAGTGCTTTCTCAAAGCGCACCGCAACTGGGCCGGCTTCCGCGGTGACTCGAGCGCGATGACCTGGTTGATGCGCATTGCCATCAACCTGCAGAAGGATCACTGGCGCAATCGCCGGATGCAGTTCTGGAAGCAGACGCGCACCAACGCGGTTGACATCGATCAAGCCAGCGACTGGCTGCCGAGCAAAGAGAGTTCGCAGGAGCAGAGACTGCTTGCGCGCGAACGGGTGGAGCAGGTGTGGCGCGCGGTTGAAGGATTGAGTGAGCGGCAAAGGACGGTCTTTCTGCTGCGCTATGTGGAAGAGCTCGAGTTGGCGGAAATCGCCGCGACTACGGGTTTGAATGAAGGCACCGTCAAGGCGCATCTTTCGCGGGCGCTGGGCAGAGTGCGTGCGGAGTTGGGAGGCAAACGATGAACTGGTTGCGCAACATGACAAATCGAGCCGAAGAGCCGACAGCGGCTGAGGAGCTGGATCCTCACATGAAGCAGGCGCTCGGCGACTTCAAGGCGAGCGTGCACGCATGGAGCGATGCGGCAGGCCGCCGTCCGCGCACGGTGCGCAACACGGTGGTGCACAGGACCTGGCGCCTGGCAGCCGGCTGGGGCCTCGCCGCTACGCTTCTCGTGGGAACAGTCTCCGGCGGCGTCTATGAGCATCAGCGCCGCGTTGCAGAAGCCCAGGCCGCCGCCGCGCAGCAGGCCGAGCATCAGCGCGAGCTGGCCGCCGAGCGCGCGCGGCGTCAGGCACAGCAGGAAGACGACATTCTCGCCAGCGTCGATGAAGATGTTGCGCGCGAAGTGCCAAGTGCGATGGAGCCTC
>JBATYG010000707.1:0-3073 GCA_049673945.1 Occallatibacter sp. | reverse complement strand
GGAATGTTCGCACGGTCGATCTGCGGTCGCGAGGCGGAGAGGATCGACGTGTCAACTGGAAGCGTGACGGCATCCGGCTTTACCGCTGGGGCGAAGAGATCGGTCGTCGCGGTCTCGCGCGGCGCGGGCACGGGCTCGGGCGCCCTGGGAACTGGCGTAGGGGCCGGCTGCTGACGCGGAATGCTGGTGACCGTGGCACGCGGGCTGGCGCCGACGCCCTTGTTCGCGGAAGTCTGCGGGGTGCGGAGGAAAGCGCTGTCCCACTCGTCAAAGCTGGTCGACGGCGCGCTGGTCGACGGCGCGCTGGCTGACGGGACTGGAGCCTCGGCTTCTTTTCTGGGCTGAACGACAGGCAGCGGCTCGCTGTCAAAACGCCGGGGTTCGATAGCAGGTCTCGCGGGCGGCTCTGGAACCTTGAGAAATGGTTCGATCGGCGCGACGGGCCTGGCCGGCTCCGGATTCTTGAGGAAGGCTTCGATGGGAAATTGCTCCTCCGTCGCCTTTTGCGGCTCGGGGGCCCTGAAGGTCGTGGGCTCGGGGGCCCTGAAGGTTGGGGGCTCGGGTCTGAAAGGAACCGGTTCGGCTGGGACCGCGAACTGGGCGCGTGGAGCGGCTGCTTCGTGCGAAATGGAGGACTCGGGGGCGCGAAGATGTGCGTTGTCCCACTCGTCGATGTCTTGCTGCAGGCTGTGGGCCTGGCCCATCTCGGCAAACGAAGAGCCGAGTGGAAACTCGTCCATCCTCTGTTCGGGCACACCCCGATCGATGGGTGGAACATAGGAAGGCGGCTCGAGCGAAGCCGGCGGAGCAGCGAAGGATTGGGACGCAGGCTGAGGAACCGGACGGGGCTCGGGCGGCGCCATGGTGTAAGAAGATACGTGCGAAACCGGTCGGGGCTCCGGCTGGATTGTGGCCTGCGGAGCCGGCGGCGGAACAGGGCGCGGCTCGGTATAGGACTCTGGCTGCACAAGCTGGAGACCGGCGTCTGCCTGGGGCTCCTGCGGAAGGGGGAGAAAATCGCGGGCGCCGGCACGCATGCAGGTCATGAGCAGGTCAGGATCGTTCCTGCGGGAATAGACCATGACGACTGCGTTGGTGATGCCGGCAACGGTTTCAACGAGCTTGATGGCGTAGCTTTCATCGCTGTCGACGTCGATCATGATGACGTCGAAGTTCTGGTCGAGCATGGCGGGCAGATCGGCGAGGTTCGCAGGATAGTCGACAAACTCACGCACAGACCTGGCCTCTGATCCGGCCAGGGCCTTGGCCACAATCTTGCGATAGGCTTCATTAGGGCCGATCAGCGCGACCTTCATTCCACCCGTAGCGGTCACTTCAGGCTCGTTCTCCTGAAGGCGTGTCGACATTTCCGCGCTTCCACTCATAGGTCCTTCAGTCCTTCTTGCCGATCAACGGAGAGCGATGCTGGAATAGGCGTTTCGTCCGTTGACTGGCTGCTCATAATCGAATCAACACAGCGAGCCGATGGAGGTGATGACCTGCTCATGCGGCACTGCGGTGTTGCCGGGATCTGGGAAGAAGGAACAACAAATAACTATTTCGACTTAGGTGGTCGCGAATAAACATCTATACATTCAATGCGATGCAATCAAGTGACCGGCTGGCCGGCCGATGATGAAATCGCACCCCGCGACCTGTAACCCAAATGGTATACGGCATTTCGGTGCAGGCGGAACCCACTAACGGGGCATGAGAGGTGCCTTTCGTCATCAAATATGCCCGGCGGGGGCAATTTCAGGGCCAATGGCTCTTTTCGGCGAGCGACCTATGCCGGCTACGATTCCTGGCTACGATTCTAACTACGATCCCGGCCGCGACCCTGCCTCATTCGCCCCGCTGCTCAACCTGCTGGCCTTGCGACGATCATGGCCCTCGAGCACCGCCCTCGAGCGCTCGACGGTGGCGCGCGAGTTTGTGAGCGAGTGCTGCGAGCAACTTCATCGCGCGACGCGTCAAGGCAAGACCCGCGCTATGGCGTGTCGGGGCAAAGACGCGCGTTCTTTCGTTGCGGAAACTGAAACGGGCGAGGGGATGGCCTATGCGATTCTGCCCCGTTCAACCTGCTGGTTCGCCTGCTGGTTCAACCTGCTGCTAATGCCGATCATGGAAGAGGAATCCGCGCTGAAGCAACGGCGCAAGGGGCCATGATTGGGCGCACATATTCACATGCCGCAGCGGTATACACTTTTTGAGTGATGGAAACAACGGGTTGCGGCACAGCGATTGTCACTCCCTTCCGCGCCGATCAGTCGATCGACGAAGAGGCACTGCGTGCCCTTGTGAACTGGCAAGCGGATGCGGGCATCGATTTTCTGGTGGCCTGCGGGTCAACGGGGGAAGCGGCAACGCTCGACGAGGATGAGTGGCTTCGGGCGGTCCGCATTGTGGTGGACGCGGCCTCGGGCCGCATCCCGGTGTGGGCCGGCTGCACGCACAACTGCACGCGGACGCTGGTCCGGCAGGCGCGGCTGCTGCGCCAGGTGCGCGGCGTCGACGCGATTCTCTCGGCGAATCCCTACTACAACAAGCCGACCCAGGAGGGGCAGTACCGGCACTTCATGGCGCTGGCGGAAGAGGTGGCGCCGATTCCCGTAGTGCTCTACAACGTGCCCGGCCGCACGGCCGCGAATCTCGAACCCGAGACGGTGGTGCGGCTTGCGCATGCGGCCCCGAATATCGTGGCGATCAAGGAAGCGAGCGGGAAGCTGTCACAGATTGCAGCGGTGCTGCATTCGGCACCGCGGCAATTCAAGGTCTTCTCGGGCGACGACGGACTGGCGCTGGCGACGATCGGTATCGGCGCGCATGGACTGATAAGCGTGGCCGCAAACGAGGCTCCCCTGGAGATGGGCAGAATGATTCGCGCGGCGCTGCGCAATGACTGGGTGACGGCGCGCGAGCTGGAGCGGCTCTATGGCCGGCTCTTCGAAGCCAACTTCTGGGAATCGAACCCGGGGCCGGTCAAGACGGTGCTCAGCCTCATGGGCAGGACGACCGACGTGGTGCGCCTGCCGCTGGTTACCCCCACGGCTGCCACGCGCGCGAAGCTTGA
>JBATYG010000706.1:0-2090 GCA_049673945.1 Occallatibacter sp. | reverse complement strand
GCGTCGCAGAGCAATCTCAACAATGATTACGTGCGCAACGGCTACGAAGCCTCCTTTGGCAGCTACACGTTGGACCAAGCCGCGCATACCGTGACGCATCAGGTGCAGGGGTCGATTACGCCGGGGCTGGTTGGAAAGGACCTGACGCGCGCTTATCGGTTCTCAAACGGGCATCTCATCATCAGGTCAACCCACCGCGACGAGCGCTGGCAGGTCGAGTGGGTCCACGACTAACTGCGCGCCATGAAATGCTTCGCTCGCGCTGGATGGACTAAGGAGACAGCCATGCCACATGTTGTGGTCAAGCTTTTGCCGGGGAAATCAGAAAAACTGAAGAGCCGGCTTGCCGAAAAAATCACCGAGGACGTTATGTCCATCTTTCACTATGGTGAGGAGGCAGTCTCTGTGGCGTTCGAGGAAGTAGAGGAAAAGGATTGGATGGAGGAGGTCTACAAGCCAGACATTCAAGACAAGTGGGACACGGTCTACAAGAAACCGGGATACAAGCCGTTTTAAAGCGTCACCTCATCAAACCGGAGGAGAAACTGCAATGCTCGCGTGGTTGAAGAAGGAGCTCGACAAAATCGCGCAGGCCGATGACCTGCACATCGCGCCTTTCCGCGAAGACGGGAAGACGTACGGCACGCCGACATGGATCTGGTCCGTGGCAGTCGCCCACGCGCTCTATGTGCGGGGCTACAACGGACAGAGTTCTCGCTGGTACCAGGCCGCGGTGCGGCAGAAGGCGGGGAGGATCATCGCCGCCGGAATGACGAAAGAGGTCGCCTTCGAGCCGGTCGATAGCAAAGACCGCATCGAGGACCTTATCGATGACGCTTATCGGGCAAAGTATCGTGGCAGTCCCTACCTCAAGCCGATGATCGGCACAGGTACACGTTCGGCGACAGTCAAAGTTATGCCACGCGCGTCGGGAGCATGAGTCAGGGCTACATCGTTCGTGCGGCTGAACAGAAAACTCGATTGCAAGTAGATTCTTTGAACAGAAGGGAAGACACAAAATGCAGAAACGCAAACTGGGTAAGAGCGGACTTGAAGTCTCGGCGCTTGGCTTTGGGTGCATGGGGCTGAGCTACGGCTACGGCCCGGCGACGGAGAAGGACGAGGCGATCAAGCTGATCCGGGCGGCGTATGAAAAGGGCGTCACTTTCTTTGATACCGCCGAAGCCTACGGCCCTTATCTCAACGAAGAGGTGGTGGGCGAAGCGCTGGCGCCGGTGCGCGACAAGGTTGTGATCGCGACGAAGTTCGGCTTCATCGACGGCAAACCGACGCTCGGCCTGAACAGCAAGCCGGAGAATATCCGCAGCATGACGGACGCTGCACTGAAGCGGCTCAACACCGACGTGATCGATCTGCTCTATCAGCATCGCGTCGATCCGGAGGTGCCGATTGAAGACGTGGCGGGCACGGTGAAGGACCTGATTGCGCAGGGCAAGGCGAAGCACTTCGGCATGTCCGAGGCGGGCGCGGCAACGATTCGGCGCGCGCATGCAGTGCAGCCGGTGGCGGCGCTGCAGAGCGAATACTCGCTGTGGTGGCGCGAGCCGGAGAAGGAGATTCTGCCCACGCTTGAGGAGCTGGGGATCGGCTTTGTGCCCTTCAGCCCGCTGGGCAAGGGCTTTCTCACCGGCGCGATCAATGAGAACACTTCGTTCTCGAGCACGGACTTCCGCAACGTGGTTCCGCGCTTCAGCGAAGAGAATCGCAAGGCCAACCAGAAGCTTGTGGACGTGCTGGGCACACTCGCGGAGCAGAAGAAGGTGACTCGTGCGCAGATTGCGCTGGCGTGGCTGCTGGCGCAGAAGCCGTGGATCGTGCCGATTCCGGGGACGACGAAGCTGCATCGGCTGGAAGAAAATCTCGGGTCTGCCGATGTGGAGTTGACGACGGGAGATCTGCGCGCGATTGAGAGCGCGCTGTCGGAAATCGCAGTGCAGGGGGAGCGCTACCCGGCACAGATGCAGAAGTACGTCTCGAAGTAGGGACGTAGGGACTGGGATGTTATTCGTCATCAGGAGCAAAAATCGGCAATGACAAATGTGATCGTCGTACTTGGCGCGGGATCGATT
>JBATYG010000705.1:0-2061 GCA_049673945.1 Occallatibacter sp. | reverse complement strand
GCCCACATGTTGCCCAGAAGCTGCGCGGGAATCATCCCATCCGGCCGCTCGGCCGCCTTGCCATACTTTGCAATCAGCCGCGCGCGCACATAGTGGTGAAGCTCGCGGTAAAGCGGCTCAAGCTGCGCCCAGGTGCGGTCAAGCTCGGCAGAAAACTCCTCGGGCGTCATGTCGTAGCCCGCCCGCCAGAACTCACCGGCATCCGCGTACCCCAATTCGCGCGCGCCGATATTCTGCAGGTCCATAAAGCGCGCATACTTGTCGCGCATGGGCGCACCAATCGCATGCCAGCCTACCCACAGCCGGGTCAGTTCTTCAGGATCGCGCGATTTCGCCATGATGCCCGAGATCGCGTCAATGCCCATGCATCCCGTCTGCGGCTTCGCAGCATCAGGACAATACTTGCCCTCGCCGTACATCGCCGTCAGTTGCGCCGCAAGCTTTGACTGCTCAGCCAGCAGTTCCGGATCGCTCGGCGCCGCCGGCGTGCCGAGTTGCAGCAGCATCATCTCGCGACGCAGCGCAGGCGGCAATGCCACCTTGTCCCAGCGATGGCTTTCTTTCGTAAGCGCAAGGTTGCGCGCCGTGATCTGCTCATTCAGCAGAGCGCTCGTGGCCTGCGTGTCTTCGGTGATGTTGGTCATCGCCGTCCACTGCGCATGCGAGGCGTCAGTGCTGAGCTTGAGCAATTCGGCGTTCGCGCGATCGATGAATCCCTGCGCGTCCGCCACCGTGGGCGCTTGGTCCGCGGCCCGGTTCCCAGTCCGGTCCGCAGCACTCTGCGCCAAACCGATTGTCGATGCCATTGAAAGCAGGCCGAGAGAAAGAAGCAAAGCACGCATGGGCGGCAGTATACCGCCCACGGCGGCGGCCTACACCATCGCTCGCTCTTTCACCATCAGGTACTGGTTCAGCACCGACGAGGTCAGCAATTCGGGATTCAGATCCATCGTCAGCGCGCCCTGCTCGTGCAACCGCGCCAGCAGCACCTCGCGCCGCCCCGCCATCTCCTGAGCAGCAGTGGCGCGGAACATCTGCTCAACATTTCTCGGACGCGTGCGCGCGATCTGGTCCACCTCCGGCTGCGCCATTGCCACAAACAGCAGCACATGCCGCCGTAGCAACTGCGTTGCGCCGTCGATCACCTCAGGCCGCATCGCAGACTCCGCAAGGTCCGTGATCCAAAGGATCAGCGCGCGCCTTGGCTGCAGCCGATTCAGCATCGTTGTCGCGCGCAGATGATCGGCCTCGCTGCCTTCGCCGCGCACCTGCGCAAGCGCCTCAATCATCTGTCGCAGATGCGCCGCGCCTCTGCCCGGCAGCAACCGCTGTTGAATGCCTTGCCCGTAAGCCAGCAAGCCCACACGATCGCCTGAGAAGAGCGCAAGCTGCGCCAGCGACACGGCCGTGGTGCACGCAAAATCCAGCTTTGAATGGACACGCGCTACTGGCTCCGTTGCCCCCAGCGCCGCACGCCCCGGAGCCATCGCCGCCACGCGCGAGCGCATCAGCCGGCCGCAGTCCAGCACGATCCATACCGGCTGGCTGCGCTCTGTCTGGTATTGCCGTGTAATCGGGCTGCCGCGCCGCGCGCTCGCCGTCCAGCAGATATCGCGCAGATCGTCGCCCTCGCGGTACTCGCGCAGGCTCTCGAAGTCACGCCCCAGGCCGCGCTGACGCACCTGCCGCAACTGCAGGTCGATCTGCCTGCTGCGCGCCAGGAAAATCTGCTGCTCCTCACCCGTGCGCAGCGCCGGATACACCCGCACCTTCTGCGCCAGCGGCGCCTGCGCCCAGCGTTCGGCCAACCCAAGCGGCGAGCGGTAGCGCACATACAGTGACCCGGTCTCCCAGTCGCCGCGCTCCTTCGGTTCCACGCGGTAACGCACCGGCGCAGGCACCCGCGGAAACGCTGTGACCTCCATCTCTGCCGGCTCAGCCACGAGCGCCGCAGGCAAATCGTCAATCAAGACGCAGTTCAGAATCACGCCGCCCTGATTCTCGAGCGTGACCTCGATCTCGGTTTCGCTGTCGAGCGAGGGCGCGTTCGTCCACGAACGA
>JBATYG010000704.1:0-2034 GCA_049673945.1 Occallatibacter sp. | reverse complement strand
CGTATCTGCTTTCCGGCATCAATTGTCTCGTCTTTCTGGCCATGGTGGTGAGCCACGTGAGCCCGGTCAGTCCCACACCGGAGCAGCTACTGGCATGGGGGGCCGACCATGCAGGCGCGGTCCTTCTAGGAGGACAGTGGTGGCGGATCGTTACGGCGATGTTCGTGCATGTGGGGATTCTGCACCTGGCGACGAATATATGGTGCTTGTGGAATCTGGGCCTGCTCGCGGAGCCGCTGATGGGCTCGGTGGGCGTGCTTGGCGTCTATGTGCTCACGGGCGCAGCGGGCAACCTGCTGTCGACGCTGGTGAATTGGCTCTGGCCCATCCATGATTCGATGGGAGTGGCGTTTCCCGTAGGCGCAGGAGCCTCCGGCGCGGTCTTTGGCATTGCCGGAGCGTTGATTGTGCTCTTGAAGTCACCGCGCTTGCCGGTGCCGGCGGTTGAACTGAAGAAGCTGCGGCGTTCGGTGATTTACTTTGCAGGAATCAACCTTGTGCTCGGGTTTTCGATCAGCGCGGGATCGCGCTTTACCGGGATAAGCATCGACAACTTCGCTCACCTGGGCGGATTCGCCTGCGGGCTGCTGTTTGCGGTGCCGATGGTGCCGCGGCTGGGCTCATCGAAACAGGCCTTCCAATCACGGCTCGGGATTGCGATGGCGATGATCACAGGCCTGCTGGTGCTTTTCGGCGTCTTCCTCTCCAGGCTCGCTGGATGATCCGCCATGCTGCCTAACGCACGGCCGTGGCAGCGAACTTCTTCACCATGGCGAGCAGCAGCTTGCGGTCGCTCTCATTCAGGTTAGTGGAGTAGCGGCGAATCTGCGTGAGAAACCGCAGCTCGTCGTCTGAGAGGCGCTGCGTGTTGAGTTGCCGCCCAACGGCGTCGTCCGCAAAAAACTGTGAGATTGGCAGGTCCAGCGCCACGGCGATTTTTGACAGCGTGTCGAGCGAGGGGATTGTGTGGCCATTTTCTACGCGGGAAAGATAGCAGCGCAGAAGGCCGGTCTTCTTTTCGATATCGCCTTGCGAGAGGCCCTTCTGCAGGCGGTGCGCACGGATCGTGGTCCCGATTTTCATCATGGCGTTCCCGTCTTTCTCGCTTCCGGGGGTTACTCCCTCGGTAGCAACTAGGAAGTTATTGGCTCAAGAGTTAACATGCTCTGCGAGAGTTAGCAAGCACAATCTCACCTCCGAGGTAACCTTGGTCCATTGCGGGTCCATTGCGGGCCTCCGGACGTAAACCTTCCGGTAGCCTAATCCGTCTCTTTTGGTACGGGAGAGTGCATGCGGTTTGCGGCCGGTCTATTGGCGATGGCGATGGGCGCGGTTGCACTTGGCACGGCGAAGGCTGCGCAGGCGCCCGCGGCTCCTCTGCCTGCCGGAGTCCCCGCCGCCTTGCCGGCGAGCACCCCCGCTTCGGGAGGCAGGCTGCATGGTGTGGTGAAGAGCGGAACAATTCCGCTGCCCGGCGTTACCGTGACCGCGCAGAATACTCTCACCGGGAAACGCTACTCGACGACAACCAATATTGCGGGCGAGTGGTCGCTGAATATTCAGCAAAATGGCCGCTACGTCGTTCGCACGCAATTTGCCGCGTTTGCGCAGGGCTCGCAGGAAGCGCTGCTGAACGAAACCACCCATGACGCGGGCTTGAATTTCGAGCTTGTTCTGGCTTCGCGCGCGGCACAACGCGAGGAGGAGCAGAACGATCAATCCGCCCAGATCGCGCAGGCTGTTCGGCAAATCGTTGGCAACGGGGCGCAAAGTCTGAATCTCATGAGCGCGATGGCCGGCGATACGGAGACTCAGGCGGGCACGGGTGGTCCAAGCGGTGCTGCATTGCCCTCGGTGGCGGGCAACTCCGATTTCAGCGACGAGTCAGTGGCAATCAGCGGGCAGGCCGGTGCGGTGAGTCCGATGGCGGGCCTCGATATGGACCGCATTCGCGACGCAATCGAAGCCTATCGCTTGCAGAACCCCAGCCAGGGAGGCCAGGGCCAGCCGGGGCAGGGCGGAATCCTGATGCAG
>JBATYG010000703.1:0-6131 GCA_049673945.1 Occallatibacter sp. | reverse complement strand
CGACGAGCTCGTTGCGAAGCCGGATCGCAGGTGATCTCTGCTGCCGCGACCTGCTGACCGGCCAAGAATCGACGAGGCACCAGTTCGTCAGCGTAAAGCCAGAGCCGAGCGGCCCGCAACTTGCTCGGTGTGGTCCATCGAGTCGTAGTTAACTTGCCGTGCCAGGCGTGGCGTCTGGGTCGAGAGCTACTGAGCGTCTTCGACGCAGCGGAAGCCGAGGGCGCCGGAGCGGTCATAGCTCGGTGCCATCAGCAGCAGCTTGCCATGCTGATCGTTCCTGTATGCCTGCGGGAAGTACCAGATGGAACCTTGCGGCTGATAGTGGCTGCCGCCGCGCAGAATGCCGGCGCGCGTGTGTTCGTCCTGATACTCATCGGTCCACTGCCAGACATTACCCACCATGTCCATGACGCCAAAGGGACTGGCGCCGGCCGGGTGCGCATCGACGTCGCTGGCGGGCTGCATGATGCGGCCCTGGTCTGGTGTGGGAGCGAGCTGCCCCCTGGGATCGTTGGCCGCCGGGCAACCGGCAGGCGTATGCGTCGAAGTCACGGCAAGCCAGTCGCAGTTTCCCCAGGGATAGGTGCGCCCATCGGCGCCCTGCGCGGCGTACTGCCATTCCCACTCGTGAGGCAGGCGCTTGCCGGCCCATGCGGCATAGGCACGTGCGTCTTCCTGTGACACCCAGGTCACGGGTTTATTCGCCCACCCCGCGGGGTAGGTTCCATTCTTCCAGTCCTTGAGGAAGTCCTGATCGTCCCTGGGATGATAGTGAGTGGCGTCGAGGAATCTCTTGAACTGCTCGTTCGTCACCGGATACTTGTCCATGTAGAACGTGGCGATGTACATGCGGTGCTCATGGAAACGCCGCGCGCTGGTTTCCCACGGGTATTGCACGTCAACGCCGATGTCGTCGAGGCCCTCGATCTCGATGCCGTCCACCTTGAACCGGAAGTCGCCGCCCTCGACTCGCACCATGCCTTCGGGGGCGCTGGTTGCCTTTTGAGTCGCGTCAATGGACACGAGATGCTGCGGCATTGCCTTCCACTCATGCGAGTACGCGACGAGTGGTTTGGCCGTCATCGCTTTCATTGTGCTCATCAGGTCGCGAATGCGCGCATCGGGCTCACGGGAAGTGGCGAGGATCGCACCATAACCGTGCGCTTCGAGAGCAAAAGAGAGAACGGACTGATCTCCCTCATGGGCGGGCGTTAATTCCACGCCATGATAGAGGTCGAAGTAGCGCATACCGTCCTTGTAGGGAACCGAGATCTGGCGGCCGTCGGAATCGTATTCATTGCGATTCACGATGGTCCACACGGTTTGGTCATTGAGCGGCCAGCGGCTCGCGTACACGCCGTACATGTGCATCGGGTAGAACGGCTCCCACCCCTGGCTGACGAGGAAAGGAGCAACGCCGCGCTCGATGGCGGCCATGCGCCGTGTGGCTTCTGCGTCGCGCGGAGTCACGCCATTCCAGATTCCCCACACATTTTCCCAGCTCTCCCAGCCTTCGCCGTTGAAGAAGGCGTACTGCAGATCATTCGTCTTGTCGCGCATCCAGCGGCCTTGAATGTTGACCTGGTGGCGCGGCTCAAGCCAGCGGTATTTGTCCACCGTGGGCACAAAATCAAACTCGTACTGACCCCAGGTAAGCACATTCCAGGCGAGCGCCTCGTCCGCAGGCCCGTTTTCCGGCTCAAAGGCGAGAGGATGACCCACCTTCTCGGCAGCGAGGGTGAAGGCCAGCGGCACGCCGTCCTGCGTGTCGCCGTTGATGCCGTCGGCATCGATCTCTTTCATGAAAGACGCAATCGCGTCAGGCCAGGACCGGCCCGGATCATGCGTTCCCTGGTCCCACATCATCATGGGAAACAGGACGCGAACACCGCGGCGATGGAAGTCTGCAATCATCTGCCTGAGGCCCTCAACACCGCCGGGCATCGAGCGCACCATGTCGTGCTGGTTGCGGTCGTCGATACCCATATTCGGATAGGTAGCCCAGATCAATACGGCGTCGATGCCGCCATAGCGCTTCTCGAGGTCGTCGAGATAGCGATCCACCGTGTATCTATGAGCAACCGGATCGTAGAAGTAGCGGTCGTGCACCATCATCTGCGGCTGAATGAAGGCAGACTGTGTCCACTTGAGCGCGGGGAGTTCATAACGGCTGGGGTCGAAGCCGGTGCGGATGCGTCGCTCGTAACGCCAGTGGGTGATGTCATCGAGCCAATCCTTATGGGTGAGCGGGGTACAGGGTGTGTAGCCACCTTCCCAGGCGCCGCGCAGCGTGAGGCATGAGGGCGATGGGATCTGCTGCCCTTTCGGCTGGTAGTGGGAATCCTGCGCGCCGGCACCCAAAGCGGCACCCAAAGCGGCACCAACGGCGCAAAGGGAAAAAGCTGCTGCCCATCGATTGAGCTGAGTCATCGTGCTTCATCAATTGCAGAGCCTTCCACTGCTTGTCAATGCTTATCGCTATCGGGCTTATCGCTATCGTAAGCGCCGTTCCCTGTCCTGCGCATTTGAGCCTCAAGGCACTCCTGCAGGAAACTCTGCATATTGGATCTGACCTCGGTTCTTTCAAGCTCTGAGGAGAAAAACCGCCGGCAGTTTTCTGACATTTGCCGCAAGACCGTTTTATCGAGCCTGGCGAACTGGGATCGCAGGCTATCGCGGTTGCCACCCTGGTAATTGAATCCGAGTCCTCGCCGCATGACTAGTTCCTGAAGGTCTCCTCCCATCGAATTCAAGATGGGCAACCCCGCGGAGAAATACGTTGTCGACTTGGTAGAGAAAGCCGCGCTTGTATTCACAAAGCCATTAAAGCCCACATGGGCACGACAAAGAATATCTCCCACCTTGACCGGGTCGTAGACGACACCAAAATATCTATAGGAAATTCCCCTCCGATCCAGTTCTTTAAGTAGCCACTCACGCCTGTCGCCTTCGCCAATGATCACCAGGCGCGCTGAGCCCGGCTGTGCTTCGGCAAGGATCTCAACGAGCGTTTCAAAATCGTAGAGCCTCCCCAGGTTGCCACAATATGCAATCGTAAGCACATCGTCCTTGGGGACATCGCGCAGCATATCCACTTCTGCTAAGTAGAAACGTCGAGACTTACAGGCCGGGCTAACATACTTCTTTGTCTCTTGAAAGAAAGAATCGGACACTGCCATCATCACGTCGGCCGAAGCAGCAGCACGATTGAAGAACTTACGCCACAACCCAAAAAATGGACGGCCCAGGCTCCGTAGACGCGACGGGAAGGGTAGGACATCCGGCCAGATATCGGTAACATCCACTATCTTCCATCGGCTGCCGGCGAGACGGAAAACGAGCCATGCAAGTGTATTGAATGGAAGCGTGGCGTATACGATGTCGACATCTTTACGGCGTTTCAAAAAATAGAAGCCCGCTTGCACGGAAAAAATCAGGTGCGATACCAATCGCGAGAGGCTCGTATTGTTGCGGTAAGGTAGCGTTTTCAAATAAATGATCCTGGCAATCGGCGGAAACTGCTTCTCTCCTCTTCGTTTCTTTGTCCAGTGGTCAAAATCAGACGTAACTACCTCAACTTCGGCAATGCTCGAAAGTACGCAAGCAGCCGACAACGGCCGATTCGCATTCATCTCGGTACTGAACGAAGGGGAGAAAACCATCGCATGCTGCTTCACATTACCCATTTATCCGCCCGTAGATCTGCCCGCATTCGAGCAAAATTGCAACCAGAAGACCCTGCTCATCCCAATCCGGAGATGCCTGACCGCTGAGGACGATAAGCCAGTAGAGCCCTCAGAAGACCAAACCGGACATGGAGTTGCCGCCACCGCGTTAATCGTCGATTCCCCGTAACATTTTCACTATGCCGCCGATAGCGCACTAGAGGCTCATCAATAAATATGGTCTTTCCCCCGGACAGCCGATTGCGCGAGCCGATCCAGACATCGTGCAGTACATCGACGCCGGTGGGAAAAGGCATAATTGCGGGTATCAAATCGGATCGGAATGCCATCGTGCATCCCTGGTACTTGTTCCTTATCAAATTCGACCAAAACCCATCTGAGAACTTCGCTTTCTTCGCGGAAGGCGGAGTGGGAAGCTCCTGCCCGCACTCATCAATCAGCCTGGTTGCGGTCAAGACGATCTTAACCTCGCTGTCCCGGCGAAACTCACGCATCATTCGGGTTATCTTGTACGGCTCCCAGATATCGTCCTGATCGCTCAAAAAAACTATCCTTCTCGACGCTTCCCGAATTGCCCTCTCAAAAGAAGCGAGCACCCCTTCGTTCTTCCCGGATTCAATCAAGCGGATGCGGCGATCCTCAATGCCCCGCACACGATCGCGCGTCGCATCGGTCGAGGCATCATCCACGATGATTAGCTCGTCGCTTTCGTCCAACTGAACGAGAATTGAATGTATCTGCTCCTTGATATAACGCTCGCCATTATGCGCGGCCATGCACACTGAAACGGCTTCGCGCCGATCGTCGACCGGGGCCTTCTGCTCACTTGCGCCTGGTCGATATCCTTCCGCCGCCTGCCAGCGCGCTATCCGCGTTTGCCGCGATTCGGTAAGGCGCGAGCGGAGCATGGACCGGGTAATCTGCCGCATGGCGGGATCGTCTCCTCGCAAACGATGCTTTAGAGGCCTGGCCAGTAGATGCGCGGTATGCCACCATCCGGCAACCACGCCAAGCTCTGCATCCCGAAAGGCAGATCCGGCGTTGACAATGTTCCAGTAGCGTTCGAGCGGCAAGCGTTTCTTGTCCGACATTGCAAATTCATGCTTAACTTTGATGTTCCCGGCAACATAGACCTTCTTCCCGCTCTTATTAAGCCGGCTATAGACGTATGCATCTGAACAGTCCAGCCAGAAAATGGGGCTGTAACCGCCGATTTCGCGTAGCGCGCTCACGCGAAGAGCAGAGGCAGAGTTGAATGCGAAGGTGGCTCGCTCCGCGACGCCTTGAAAACCCCTTGGGAAAAACCTGGGAAATGCATTGAAGAGGAGGTACTCAGGGGAGAGTATGTTTTTTCCATCAGAGAGCTGTGGGACAATGGCCGCTATTTCTTGACGCGCATCAACATTTGCCATCACGCCGGACAATTTTTCGAGAAAATCCGCCGGCAATGTGGTGTCCTGGTCGAGCGTGAGAAGCCAACTGTATCCGCCAGCCTCCGCAATATCGATCGCGTGATTGCAGGCCTCACTGATGCCGACATTTCTTCGCGTGGCAACGTAATCCACATCGTCAAAGCTCTCTTGCGGCATGATCGGATTCGGAGAGTTGTCATGAAGCAGAATCCGAACGCGCATGTGGCGATCTGGAATCCGGCGGATTGCCTCGCGCAAGCTGATAAAGCTCTTTGATTCGGCGGGGCTGATCCCGAAGACCACGATCACCGCGAGCAGCGTTTGGGGAGCGTCAGACGGCATACTGCGCGTCTCCACCGCCGGGCGCACTGCGATACACCACGTCCACAGGAGCCGGCGTGCGGAGCGCTGCCTCATAACAAAACAGAACGTAGCAAATGTACAGGTATCTGGGCTGAATCACCAGAGACACCGACATCAAGATCGCGCTCAACCAGGCAAAGTATATCCAATCCGATTCTATCCTGAGCTTTCCCTTCCAAATCAGGAGCGCGAGCACAATTGCAAAAGCCAGATTATTGAAAAAGAGAACATAGGAGTTGGCTATGTCATTTTCACCGGCTTGATCCCAGATAGAAAGGTTCACCAGATACCCAAACATCCCTTCAAGAATTTTCGGGATGGTTGCAACGATAAACAGGTAATGCATCTCGAGCGTATCGAGGACCGCGACCAGCCTCGCATTGCTGGCCTCTTCGAACCGCTGCTCCAGAGCGTGGCCAGCCGCAAGGGGCAGCAATATGCTCAGCAGGGCAACAATTCCGGCAAGAGTCCACCATCGATGATTCCGCAGCGGATTGATTCCCTTCCTGATCACGAGCAATCCAATCATTGCTACGGAGACTTCGTAGCGATTGAAGAAGGCGAGAACGAGAGCCAGGCAAAGAATCCAGAGATGTTTTCGCCGACGCGCATAACAAAAAAGGGACAAGGCCAGCAGATCGATGATCTCTTTATTTAGCGTCAAAATGCT
>JBATYG010000702.1:0-3810 GCA_049673945.1 Occallatibacter sp. | reverse complement strand
GTGGGTGACGTTTTCCCGACTGTAGCGGGGTGCAGGTGGAGATGGGAAGCGGCTTGGTGCTCTTATATTGCTTTTTCTGGCGTCTACAACGAAATGCTTGGAATTCTTCGCAATGAATACGAAAAAGCCGCCGATGAGCTCGCGACAAAACACCTATACACGAAATCCCGCATCGATTCAGATCAGGGATTAGCACAGCATTTGGCCGTCTTTTACTGGAGGCAATTGATTACGCTAGATGACCCACTGCTCCAATTGTTCTTAGCAAAAGGCGACGGTAAAACGATCCGATCATTTCTTCATGAGCTTGGTCATGGAATCAGAGAAGTAAAAGACAGCCCAAGTGAGGTTGTTCAATCTCTCCACGTGCTTGCTGACTGGATGCTCTCTGCCTGGAAACCGAGCCGCGATGACGCGATCAAGGGCCTTAGTGCCTTCGGGTGGTGGTGTTCTGCTGATGTGCTCGGTGATCCTTCATGGCGTCTCCGCCTTTTAGGGACTGCAGCAAGGAAGGCGGGGAGTTTGGAAGACATAAATAGTGTCTTGGAAGAGCTCGAGCGAGTCGCTGCGGATGAGCCCTCGCTTGTTATTGAATGCCTCGAGTATCTGATTGAAGGAAAGCCGGAAAATCACGCCCGGTACTTTCTGGCAAGCCAGTCCCTCGGCATTCTTGAAAAAGCCAGCTCGGCTGCTGACACCAGGACAAAAGCCAAGATCTCCGAGATAGCTAACTATTTCGGATCGATAGGGCATTTTGAGTACAGGCCGCTTGCTTGAGATGCCGCCGCCATTGGATTGCCGCTCGTGGTCTCGATTCGCCGTTCGCCCTGCGGCACAGAAACGTACTTATTGCCGCGCTCCGGGACCGCTCTTTCACGCCGTCTCTAAGAAGACACCTTGGACTACCGAAGACTCAGAATCCGCGAGCTGAGACGAGAAGTGCATAGCCGTTTCCCTGATATGGATCTAGCGGAACTCAGGCGGAATGAACTCATTGAGATTCTCTGGAGAGATGAGAGAGATGAGCCAGATCAAGATCCGGAACCCAGACTCAACTTTGAGTGGCCACCACAAAAGCCGAGGATTACATTCTTTTGGAAAACTGCAAGGTTGACGATTCCGTGCGGTACAAGAGTATGGATCGAGGACGAGAAGGTGCCGAAGATCATTTCCAAAAAGATATGCATTCGCGCGAAGCTAGCCTGCTCAAAGAACAGTGCACGCCTTGCGAGGGAGTATTGGATGTTTAAGGTGGAGGGCCGCCTCTGCCGAATATTCATTTGAAGATTAAGCACACATTTTTGGTTGTGGGCGATCGCTTCGCCTAGGGGGTGCACTTTTCCCGGCCCCTATCTCCTATCCCGTCGAATGGCCGCGGCGCCCGCCGCGCACCGCGTTCAGCGGCGCTTCAGAGCCTCGAGTTCGTCCAGTGTGCGGGGCCAGTCGGTTCCCAGCAGCCGCGAGAGACTGCGGTCGGCTAGCACCCGGCCGCCCGTCTGGCAGCGTGCGCAATAGTTGGTTTCGTTGTCGGCATAGCGAATGCGTTGCACCTTCTCGCCGCAGCGAGGGCAGGGCAGGCCATAGCGCCCATGCACCGCCATCTCAGGGCGAAAGGCAGTGACTCTCTCGGGGAAGCCCTTTGCTGCTTCCGCGGTCAGGCGATCGATCCACACGGTCAGCGTCGTGCGGGTCGCCGCAAAGAGCCGCTTCCACTCTTCGTCGCTGAGCTTGTGCGTCAGCGTGATAGGCGAGAGTTGCGCGGCGTGCAGAATCTCATCTGAATACGCATTACCAACGCCGCTGATGAGGCGTGGGTCCGTTAGCGCGCGCTTGAGGGTGCGATTCTCGAGCGTGAGCGCAGTGCGAAAGCCCACGAGGTCGGTGTCGAAGATCTCAATGCCGCCGGGATCAGCCGAACGCAGGCCCTCTTCGCCGCGCAGCACGTGCAGCGAAGCTCGCCGCTTCGATCCGGCCTCGGTAAGCACGAGCGAGCCGGGGGCGAAATCGAAAGCCGCAAGCGCAGTGCGGCCGGCAAGTTTCGCCTGCGGTGCCTTCCAGTGAAGGCGCCCGGCAATCATCAGGTGAAGCACAAGCCAGAGATCGCCGTCAACGCCGATGGCGATGCGCTTGCCGACGCGGCGCAGCTCGCGAACGGTCTTTCCTTCGACGGCTGCAATCGGCGGATCGGCCGTGCGCAGCAGAAAGGCAGAGGCCAGCCGCACGCGCTCAAGCCGCTGGCCCACGATGCGGGGCTCAAGCGCTGCAATGTAGGCAGAGATGTCGGGCAGTTCCGGCATTGCATTCAGCTTGCAGCCTTCGGCTGGGCGCGCGCAACATTTTTACCGGAGGATCGTGTTGTCGATCAGGCGCGTCGAGCCCACCCAGGCGGCAACGGCAAAAAGCGAGCCGGCGTATGCTGTCTCGACCGGCAGCAGCGTCGCCCCGTCCACCAACTCAACGTAGTCAACGCGCACCGCCGGCTCAGTGACGAAGATCTCGCGCGCCGCATTGAGCAGCATGGCCGGTCGCCGCTCACCCGCTGCAACCAACCCTTCCACGTGCTGAATGCCGCGGCTGAGAACCAGTGCCTGAGCGCGCTCTTCGGGAGCGAGATAGATATTGCGGGAGCTGAGCGCCAGGCCGTCGGCCTCACGCACGATCGGGCACACGATCAGCCGTGTCGGCAGGCGTAGATCGGTGACCATGCGCCGCAGCACGGCCACCTGCGCGGCGTCCTTCTGGCCGAAAAAGGCCTGATCGGGCTCGGCGGCAATCAGCAGCTTGGCAACCACGGTGGCCACTCCGCGAAAGTGCCCGGGCCGTGACAGGCCGTCGAGTCGATCGCCGATGCCTTCCACCTCAACAAAAGTGGCCGCACCCTCCGGGTAAATCTCCTCGATCGCGGGAGCAAAGACCGCCTCCGTGCCTGCTGCCTGCGCCAGGGCGCAGTCGGCGTGAAAGGTGCGCGGATAGCGCCCGAAATCTTCGTTCGGGCCAAACTGGGTCGGGTTCACAAAGATGGTTATGGCGACGTGGCGGCATGCTGCTGCGGCAACGCGGATCAGCGAAGCATGTCCGGCGTGCAGCGCACCCATCGTCGGCACAAGACCAACCGTTCCGCCATCGTCGTCCTGAGACGCATGGCGCGCAGAGCGTGACCACCGGCGCAATTCCTCCACTGTGCGCAGTATCCGCATCAGCCTTTATGCAGCGCCGGCTCCATCACGCTGTCTGCTGCCTGCTCGCGGGACGTCTGCCGCTCTTCCCTGGGCAAATGGTAGCTTTCCTCATCAGAAGGGAAGACGCGACGCTCCACGTCCTCGCGATAGTGCTCGACGGCCTCGCGAAAGAGCGCGGCAGCATCGCCATAGCGGCGAACAAACTTCGCCGGGGCCGCGAACGTGAGGGTCACAAGATCGTGGAAGACGAGAATCTGCCCATCGCAATCAGGGCCGGCGCCGATTCCAATGGTGGGAATCGACAGCTCACCGGTAATGGCCGCAGCCACCTCCCGCGGAACGCCTTCGAGCACCAGCGCGCCTGCTCCGGCCCGCTCAAGGGCTTGGGCATCGCACCTCAATTGCGCGATTGTTTCGGCCGTGCGCGCCTGCACGCGGTAGCCGCCCATGCGGTGCACGCTCTGTGGCGTAAGCCCAAGGTGGCCGATCACGGGAATTTCGGCTGCAGCAATGGCCCGCACGACATCGACGCGCGGCCCCTCGATCTTCACGGCCTCGGCGCCGGCTTCCTTCACAAATCGCGTCGCATTCGCGACGCCCTCGGCAACCGTTGCGTGGTAGCTGCCAAACG
>JBATYG010000701.1:0-4293 GCA_049673945.1 Occallatibacter sp. | reverse complement strand
CCCCACCACCGGCCGTCCGATGCTCGCCGTGCCGGCAACAAACTTCAAGAGATCGAGGGCGATATCTTCGTTGCGACGCACTCCAAGAACCGCATTGCTAAAGGAATCCATGCTGAATTCTTCTCCGATTCGGATGCTACCAGAACCATTTGCTCCGCGCAGTAATCTCAGCCCACAAGGCCCCGGCACGATACCCTGTTCACCATGCGCACCGCCTACATCGGCATGGGGTCGAACCTTGCGAGCACCGCAGGCCCGCCCGATGCTACGCTCGCCGCCGCTGCAAGCCGTCTCGCCGCCCTCGGCCGCGTCGTCGCGCAATCCTCGCTCTACTCCACAACGCCCGTCGGCTACGCCGAGCAACCGCGCTTTCTCAACGCGGCAGTCGGCCTTGAATCCGGGCTCGCCCCGCGCGCCCTGCTCGATGCGCTTCTCGCCATCGAGCACCACTTCGGCCGCGACCGCTCCACCGGCATCCCCAATGGCCCCCGTACACTTGATTTGGATATCCTGATGCTCGGTGACCTATGCCTCTATGAGGCAGGTCTCGAGATTCCACATCCGCGGCTCATCGAGCGGGCCTTCGTGCTGGTCCCGCTCAACGAGATCGCGCCGCAAGTTATGCACCCCCGCCGCGGAAAGACCGTGGCGCAGTTGCTTCACTCATTCCGCGAGAGCTGCCAGGACGACCTTGATGCCGTGGTTCCGATTCAAAGCGATGCATGGCGTGCTGGCGGCGATGCTGCTCATTCTTCCCGCAGCGCTCCGCGCGCAGAGTAACGCCGCTTGCATACTCACCGTTACTGACAGCCACGGCTCCGCAATTGCCGCGGCCTCCATCTCCGATGCCTCCGGTCTTCTGCTCGGTCAAACCGACGCCGCCGGACGCATCTCTCTTCCCTGCCATCCCGCAAACGCCGTGCAGATCGAGGCCAGGGGCTTCGCCGCAAAATCTCTTGAGATCGCTGCGGCCGAAGCCATCCAGCTTGAACCGGCGACGGCTACCGAACAAGTCACCGTCACGGCCTACCGAACCCCGCTCGGCGAGTTGCAGAGTCCAGTCACCACCCGCGTGCTCTCTACGCAGGCGCTCGGCACCACGGCCGCCATCACCATGGACGACCGCGTACGCCAGCTTCCCGGCGTCGAAATGTTCCGCCGATCCAGCTCCCTCGTTGCCAACCCCACATCGCAGGGCATCAGCGTGCGCGGCCTTGGCTCCACTTCAGCCAGCCGCACTCTCGTCACGCAGGATGACGTGCCCCTCAACGACCCCATCGGCGGCTGGATTCACTGGCAGGAGCAGCCTGAGCTCGCCATCAACTCCGTCGAGCTGGTACGCGGTGGCGCAAGCGATCTCTACGGCTCGAGCGCCATTGGCGGCGTGCTTAACTTCATCACCGATCGCCCCACCGGCAATCTCGCAGAAGTCCGCAGCAGTTACGGCAGCCTCAACACCTACAACACGGCCGCGCTTGCCGAAACAAAGCACGGCCCCTGGGGTCTGCTCGCCGCCGGCGGAGCCATCGGCACCGACGGCTTCATCCAGCTCGCGCCAGATCAGCGCGGTCCCATCGACATCGCCTCAAACGTGCACAGCCAGAACGGCATCCTCATCGGCGAACACGCGAGCGGTCCGCTGCGCCTCTTCGCGCGCGGCAGCATCATGAACGAGGCCCGAAACAACGGCACACCCTACCAGACCAACGGCACGCGTCTCTGGCGCTATGCCACCGGTGCCGACTGGCAAAGCGCGCACAATGACAACGCGGTCCTCCGCCTCTACGGCTCAACCGAACACTACCGCCAGACCTTCTCCAGCATCACCAACGGGCCTACGCCCGGCTTCGCAACTTGCACCTACCGCTGCGGCGAAACGCCAACCCGTTACTCCAACATTCCCGCCAATGAGCTTGGCGCCGTCACGCACTGGTCGCGGCCCCTCGGCGCTGGATCCCTCCTCCTCGCCGGAGCTGACGTGCACGATGTCCGCATCTGGGACCAGGAGCAGACCTACGGCGCCACGCCCGCGCTCACCAACCTCAGCGACCACCAGCGCGACGCCGGCCTCTACGCCGAAGCGATGTGGGTTCACCGTGCATGGACCGTCACCGCCTCCGGCCGCATGGACTGGTTCCGAAACTACGACGGCAATCTTCGCCAGTGGAACGGCTCCGCGTGGATTCCCGCTGCCGCGCAGCCGCCTCAGCTTTCGCAGAATCTCTTCAATCCGCGTATGGGCATCTCGCGCCAATTCCTTGAGCACTGGGCCATCTCGGCATCGGGCTTCCGCGCCTTTCGCGCGCCCACGCCCAGCGAGCTCTATCGCTCCACGCAAGTGGGCAACAAGCTCACTCTGCCCAACGGAGGCCTGCTCAGCGAACGTGCCACCGGCTGGGAAACCGGCCTCGCCTACCAGAACAAGTGGGGCGCCATCCGCACCAGCTACTTCTTCACCGAGGTCAATCGCCCCATCGTTGCCGTCACCACCAACCCCAACTCATCGCCCATCCTGCTCAAGCGCCAGAACCTCGGTCAGATCACCAGCAAGGGCGTCTCGCTCGACGCCGAAATCGCACCCTGGCACTGGCTCGCCCTCGACGGCGGCTACCAGTACGCGCACGCCACCGTCACCAGCGGCGCCCAGGACCTCGGCAACTGGATTCCCGAGGTCGCCCGCAACATGGCCACCCTCAACCTGCGCGCGTTCAAACCACGCCTCGGCACGCTTGCTCTTCAAAGCCGCATGAGCGGCCATCAGTACGACGACGACGCCAATCTCTTCCTGCTTCACGGATTCTTCCGCCTGGACGCCTTCGCCTCGCATGACATGGGCTCCCGCTTCCAGATTTTTGCCGCCGGCGAAAACCTCTTCGACCGCGCCATCGAAGTCTCCAAAACCCCCAACACCACCCTCGGCACCCCCCGCGTCGCGCGCTTCGGCCTGCAACTGAACCTCGGCGGCGCGAAATAAAGCGGCTTACTCGTTTCAGCGTTGCGTCGGTTCAGGATTTTGGGCTGGGAATAAATGCTGCGGCCAGTGCTTGCTCAATGAACGCATTGCTCTGATGTCAATGGTTGAGACCGGATCGGTTGGTGCGAGCGTCGTTCCCTCGTCACACAATCGAGATCGAGGTGCACCCGGCCTACCAAGAGATCGTGCATTTGGTCACTTCGACAGGTATGTCCCAATAGCCCATCTGCTCCAGCAGAAGCTGAACGCTTATCCTGGTAAATGCAGGATGGTTCCCCGGCCCAATCCACACCTTCGCAATGGGTAGCAACTTTGCGCGACGCTTCACCCACGCTGGCGTGTCGAGCGCCACGTATCGTGTGAGCATCTTTGGCTTTTGGCAAAACCTCACCTGGGGAAACTCGCTCCCCTTCAACTCATGAACGAGGCGGAACTCATGCTCCGAGCGCCACTTGTTGTCCTTTGCTAATGGCGCAAGCTTATAGACCCATTCATCCCAAGCATTGAAGAATACTTTTCCCCATTCCCCTGGATTCTCCAATCGCTCGCCAGTCAGGCCTTCACGATAGAAATCGAGAGTTGCCGCAGCAATCTTTTTCGCAGCTGTTAGTTGCTTTTCATGGTCATATACGACCCGGTAAATCTGACTCGTCGGCTCTCTCCAAAACCCGCGCGCCCGAAAGCCTATCGCGTATCCATTTGGCTTCGAGTAGCGATCCCACTGTGTCAGCTCGTCTTCATCGCCGCTAAAGCAGGTTACGAAGAACTTGCTTGTGCCGTGCGTCGGCGAATCCGGCTCTTCCTTCACGAAATCCAAAACTTGGTTCAGAAACGCAACCGCTTCGGAATCACCTTCCCGTTCTCTAATCAGTTCGGCGACCGCCGTTTTATAGATGTCCGAGGCATATTTCGTTTCTGTCGTGTCATTCAGACACGACACCTGGGTCGCATAAATCGTGCTACTTTGCAACATTCCGAGAAAACCATCTCCATTCGTATAGTGCCAGACGATGTCGTTTCCCTCGAAAGCGAAAACGCCCATCTCTGTTGCGATATCGCTCACGAATTGCCGATACTTCTCATTTTCTTGCAGCGTTACTTGCATGCTGGAATTCTAATCGGCGAGTGGCCCGGTCCCTCGCGATTGGAGACCGAGGGTTGACACTGACCTCAACGGTCGGCGGATTCGAAAGGTGACAAGGTGATCCAGGGCAGGCTTGTCGGAGAGCGCACAGGCGCCAACGCACTCGCCGAGTCCCATCCGCCATGAATTGTCCCTTCGAGGAGCGGCGCGTCTTGACTATGGAATCCTGCCCTTA
>JBATYG010000700.1:0-6127 GCA_049673945.1 Occallatibacter sp. | reverse complement strand
ATGTGCGCCCCGCGTTCGAGTTCGCAGAGAATTTCATCATCGCCGGATCAGAAGATGAGAAGCATGCTGCAATTGTTGGATTTTTGGAAAGCGTGCAGAACGTCGCCTCTCATCACAAATGTGGATCATCCTCCTTTGAGCCCTTCTTAGGACCTCAATCGAAAATAGCGTGGGAAGAATTGAACAATCTTTGGAGAGGCAAAGCATATTTGGCCGAGGTTGTTGCAATGGAAACAGGTGCTTCACTCCGTCCACGCTGGTGGCAATTTTGGAAAAAGCGAAAGAAGCCAACGCCAGCTGAGTTGCTCAATCAAATCCAGAATCCGGATCTGCGAAAGATCATCGAGCAAATGACGCGCGAGTAGTGCACGTGCCCGAGGGGGCTTCAGAAGCCCTTACAATAATCGGATGGACGACATCTCCGCGTTCATCCGCCGCCTCCCCAAGGCCGAGCTTCATCTCCATCTTGAAGGCACCGTGCTGCCTTCCACGCTTGTCGAGCTAAGCGCGCGCCACGACGCCGAACCGCTAACCCAGGCGGACGCCGAAGCCATCTACCAGTTCACTGACTTCAGCGGCTTCATCGAAGCTTTCAAAGCCGTCACCGGCCGCCTCGTCGATCCCGAGGACTACGAACTCATCGCCTGGCGCATGATTGAGCATCTTGCCGCGCAGGGCGTCGTCCACGCCGAGGTCTACATCTCGGTCGGCGTTATCTATATGTGGCGCAACCATGACCCCGCATGCTTCGAGCCGATCTTTGCCGGCCTGGAGCGCGCCCGCGATCGCGGGCAGCGCGAGCTTGGTCTCTCGCTCTACTGGATCTTCGACGCCGTACGCCACTTCACTGTGCCCGAAGCCGAGCGCGTCTTCCGCAAAGCCGCTGAGATGCGTGCGCAGTACCCCTCGATCGTCGGCATCGGACTCGGTGGTGACGAGCGGCGCTGCGGCTCCGAGCCTTTTCGAGCCCTCTACGCCGAAGCGCGCGACGCCGGCCTGCGGCTTACCAACCACGCCGGCGAAACCACGCCGCCCGAGGCCATCCGCGAAGCCCTCGGCATCGGCTCCGAGCGCATCGGCCACGCGCTTTCCGCAATTCACGACCCTGAGCTGCTCCGGGAGCTAAAAGACCAGCAGGTCGCGCTGGAGCTGAACCCGACCTCCAACGTGCGCACCGGCGTCTGCCCCTCGCTTGCCGCACATCCGCTGCGCCGCTACTTTGACGCGGGGCTGCTGGTCACTCTCAACTCCGACGACCCGGCCTTCTTCGGCTCCGATCTCGCGAACGAATATCGGCTGGCCCACACCGAGCAGGGATTCACGCGCAACGAGCTTCGGCGCCTCGCATCTAATTCAATTGCAGCCAGTTTTCTGCCCGAGTCTGCGAAGACCGCCTTCCTCGCCCGGATCGAAGCAACGTGTTAACTGCCCATGAACATGGCACTAAAGTTGCATGGCAAGTGCTCTTTCTATATGGGACAAGTCCAAAGAGTATTGAATATGATCTAGTAAAAGTGGAGGACAGGCCACCCCATGTCTCACGAATCCGTATCCCTCACGCCCGTTGAAGAAACCTGCGATAACGCGAAGTTGCGGGCCCTCGGCTGGTTTTCAGTAGGCATGGCTGTCGCTGCGCTGGGCATCTATGGCGCGCGCGAGCTGCGTAACCGCTACAAGTTCAGTCACCGCACTCCATACGACTTCTACTCGAAGGCCGCCGAGCCGCGCGCCGCCGAATTCGGCGTGGGCATTTAGCGCCCGACCCTCCCGCTGTACCCTCAAATGCCGCTTCGCGCGGCATTTTGTGTTTTGGGGCTCTTGTTCCTGCACTATAGTGGGCTTCAACCAATCTCTCCTGCGCCGATTCAACGGGCCTGACTGGACCCAACTCCCTACTGGAGCAAGCAGCGCGATGACCACAACCCTCGCGGCCCCTCCCGCCAGACGTGCCGACCATTGGTTCTTTGCCGCGATGGCGCTCGTTGTCTTCCTCATGGTCTTCATCGGCTTCGCGCCCACCTACTACCGCGCGGGATTGTGGCGGGCACCCCTGCCCAGCCCACTCGTGCACGTTCACGGAGCCCTCTTCTCCTGCTGGGTGCTGCTGCTTATTGCACAGGTTGCCCTTGCCGCATGCGGCCGCGTTCGTTGGCACAGGGCACTGGGCAAAGCGGGCATGCCCGTCGCCGCATTGATGGTCGTGATCGGATTCCTGACTCTGATCGCCGCGGTTCGGCGGCACTCAGCGCCCGGCATGAGCACCGAGGCCCTCTTTGCCTCAGATACCCTGCAGTTGAGCACCTTCGCCGTCCTCGTTTTTTTTGCGTTCCGGCTCCGCAACCACGCCGCAGCGCATAGCAACCTGGTCTTCTTCCTTGTTCTAGATTCCTTGTCAATCTTTCTTGTTCTCTATGATTTGTACTCCCGCCGCAGGATCCATTCCGCTACCCTCTCTGGCACCCTCGCCATCTTGCTGATGCAGTACGCGATGCACCCTCTGGCGCACGCCGCCTGGTGGCGCCATTTCACGGCCTGGGTCGAACAAGCTTAGTTCGCCAACTCCGGCGCCTCTGCCCGGCATCTGAGCACAGAACGGTCGGTGCTTCGGCCTTGCGCCGGATCTTCGCCGCCCAAAGGAGTCGTTATGGCAAACGCCAAAAAATGTGCTCACGAAGGCTGTAGCTGCGCCGCAGCCCCCGGATCGAAGTACTGCAGCCCGCACTGCGAGGGCATGGCCAGCAAGATCGAGCTGATGTGCCAGTGCCATCACCCCGGCTGTACGGGACAACACGCGCAGACCGCCACGCAGGCTCGCTAAGGGCCGGACAGCCTGGTTTTCCGGCCCGGCGTTTCGGCCCGGTTTTCCTCGGCACGTGCTGCGTTAACCTAGTCCCTTATGGGGCGCATTCGAGTTCTCTCTGACCAGGTGGCCAACCAGATCGCGGCCGGCGAAGTGGTTGACCGCCCGGCCTCGGTGGTCAAGGAGCTGCTCGAAAACGCGCTCGACGCAGGAGCCTCGCGCATCCGCGTGGAAGTGGAAGCCGGCGGCCGCAAGCTGATCCGCATCTCCGATAATGGCCACGGCATGAACCGCGACGACGCTCTACTTGCCTTTGAGCGCCATGCCACCTCAAAACTGCGCACCGCAAATGACCTGCTATCAATCGCCACTCTGGGCTTTCGCGGAGAAGCCTTGCCCTCGATCGCTTCTGTCGCGCGCGTCACCCTCGACACGGCCGCGGGAGATGAGCCGTCGGGAACGCACCTTGAGATTGCCGGTGGCAAAATTCTCCACGTTGACGACGAGGCACTTGCGCGTGGAACAACGATCGCGGTTGCCGATCTTTTTTTCAATACCCCCGCGCGCCGCAAATTCCTGCGCGCCGAATCGACCGAGCTCTCGCACGTCACGGCGCTGGTCACCCACTACGCGCTCGTTCATCCCGACAAGCACTTTGAGCTTGTCTCGGCCTCTCACACCCTGGTCGCAGCCCCGCCCGTAGCTCGCACTGCGGAAAGGATTTACCAGATCTTCGGCAAGGAGACGCTTTCTCAGCTTCTGCCCGTCGCCGCCGAGACGCAGCTTGAGCGCGCCGGCCTGCCTGAGCCTCCGCCGTGGAAGAAGGACCCCGGCGAGCCTGTGCGCGAGCCCGGAACGCTGCGGTTGAGCGGCTTTTTCTCCAAGCCCGAGCTGCAGAAGCTCAACCGCAACTCCATCTATATCTTCGTCAACAAGCGGCTCATTCGCGACCGCCTGCTGCTGCACGCCATCACCGAGGCCTACCGCAACGTCCTGCCGCCCACCAGCTTTCCCGTCGTTCTGCTCTTCCTTGAAATGCCTCCGGAAGAGGTCGATGTCAACGTGCATCCGGCCAAGACCGAGGTGCGCTTCCGACAGCAGTCGTTTATTCACGACTTTGTCCGAGATAGCCTTAGAGCGGGACTTATCAAGTGTCGTCCTGCGGCTACCTTTCTCGCCGCGCTCGAATCGGCGCCGCTGGCCAGCCCCACGCTCATGCCGCCGGCGGTTTCGCCCCTGCCTGGTTCGGCGGAACCCGCACCCGCAAATCCGGAAACCGACCTGGAAGCAGACCCCAAAGCAGCTCCGGAAGCAGCCGGACCGCAGGATGCCTTCCGCCTCACCGCGCCTGTTCCGCCCCCGGTGCCCGGCGTGCTGCCGTTCAACCTTGCGGCGCGATCCGATCCGGCCTTTGCCGCCACGCTCAGCCGGGCGGCCGAGGCTCTGCTGCCCGACGGCGGCATCCAGAGTGCCACTCAATCTCCCCTGGGATCAAACGGTTACCACACCACCGCAGAAAGCACCGCCCAGGTCGAAGCCGAGCAAGCGGCCGCCACCCTCAACCATCTAGGCTCGCTGCGCCCACTCGGCCAGCTTCGCGAGTCCTTCATCCTAGCCACTGGGACAGACGGCCTTTGGATCATCGACCAGCACGTCGCCCATGAGCGGATCCTCTTTGAAAAGATTCTCCGCGACCGCCAGGTGGAGCGCGTGCAGCGCCAGCGCCTTCTCATGCCCATGCTGGTGGAGCTCCAGCCGTGGCAGATGGTGGTCTTCGCCGAGATCGCCGAAGAGCTGGAGCGCAACGGCTTTGAGGTCGAACCATTTGGCCCTCAGACACTTGCCGTAAAAGCTGCGCCCGTTGGACTTGAAGGCGCCGCTCTTGAGCGCATGCTCGCCCAGGTCATCGAGCAGTCGGGCCCGGAGGCCGATCACGGCTCCCGAAACCACGATCTTTCAACGTTACGCAGCCGGATTGCGGCCTCGATCGCCTGCCATTCGGCCATCAAGGTGAACACCCCGCTCGACCAGGCGCGCATGGAGTGGCTTCTGGCCGAGCTCGCAAAGACTGAGCACCCAACAAGTTGCCCTCACGGGCGGCCGATTGCGCTGCTCTATTCCTGGAAGGATATTCAGCGGGCCTTCCATCGCATCTAGTTCGGATTTAGAATTAACACAGTGCGTCGCCGAATTCCCTCAGGGGAGAGCGGCCCACCGGGACCAGCACCAGCCTGGAAGCGAGGGTTTTTCTTTGACATCGGAACAATTGGACGCAGCGCGCGCCGAAAGGATGCGCCAGAACGGACTTGGGACTCTGACTTTGGAGGATGCCCGTACCTGGATCGAAGAGACGGGCCTCTGTCTCTTTTTGCCGCGGAAGCAGTTCTCCGCCTCTGTTGCCCCCTCTTTTGTCGAAGCAATCGCCGGCCAGCCCGATGCGACGCCGCATCCGCGCCAGGTTAGCGCGGCTGAAGAGTTGCTCGTCCGCCTGGAAGTCGACGGTGTCGCGGTACGCCTCAATCTGCAGGGTCAACCCGGAGAACAGCCCGACTTTGTCGTGGCCAGTTGGGTGCTGCCCTACGTGTATGCGCTCCGCGGCGACCGAGACTGGCGCCGTAATCCCCAGCTCACCGGCTCCCGCGCCGTCTCGCAACTTGCCGTGCAGACCTACAAGGTTCTTGAGCAGGGTGACGCCACGGTTGCACAGCTGAGGCAGGCGCTTGGCCGCGAGGTCAGCGAAGTTGGCGCCGTCCGCGCCATCACTGAGCTCTGGCAGCAGCTTCGCATTATTCCGGCGATCTCTGCACCCGGCCAGCCGGCCAAATGGCAACTGCTCCGCACCCGCTTTCAGAAAGCCATTGCGGAAGGCGCCTCGACCTCGCAGGTCACGGCAATCTCGGTGCTCGCCTCCATCTACTTGCAGGCTGTGATCGCCGCCAGCATGGAAGAGGTTGAGCTCTTCCTCGCGCCGCTGACCGCCCGCAGCAAGGTGCGCGAGGTTCTGCGCGGACTCGCCGCCACCCGCCAGGTCCACACCATTTCGATGGGGCCTGCCCCGCACTTCTACGTCGCCGGCACGCTGCCGGAGTTCTCGGTGGCGCCCACGCTCTTCGCCAACTCCACGCTCTCGGCTTCATCCTACTTCCTGCGCGAGCGTGAAGAACGCCACGTGGAGCCGGTGATCTCGCACAAGCCCGCTTTCATTACGCCGCCACCCGCGCCGCGGCCAGTTGAGACACCGCAGCCGCATGCAACCCACGCGCCCGCTGAGAAAGGGCACACCAGCACCGGAAATGGCAGGCCCGCCGCGACACGGCCGCACTTCAG
>JBATYG010000699.1:0-5570 GCA_049673945.1 Occallatibacter sp. | reverse complement strand
TCGGGCGACACGCTCAAGCATACAGGGACGAGAGGCAACCGGGACTGGTGGCCTGAACAGTTGAACGTGGCATCTCTCCATCAGAACTCGTCGCTGTCCGATCCGATGGAAGAGGACTTCAACTACGCCGAAGAATTCAAGAAGCTCGATCTCGATGCGGTGATCAAGGACCTCAATGTTCTGATGACGGAGTCGCAGGATTGGTGGCCGGCCGACTACGGCCACTATGGTCCGCTCTTCATCCGCATGGCCTGGCACTCTGCGGGCACTTACCGCATTTATGACGGCCGCGGTGGCGGCGGCAGGGGAACGCAGCGTTTTGCACCGCTCAATAGCTGGCCCGATAACGTCAGCCTCGACAAGGCGCGCCGCCTGCTGTGGCCCATCAAGCAAAAATACGGCCGCAAGCTCTCCTGGGCGGACCTCATTATTCTTGCCGGCAACGTCGCGCTCGAATCCATGGGCTTCAAGACATTTGGCTTCGGCGGCGGCCGCGCCGATGTCTGGGAGCCCGAGGACATCAACTGGGGCGAGGAAGCCAAGTGGCTCGGCGACGAGCGATACAGCGGCGACCGCCAGTTGGCGAATCCCCTTGCCGCCGTGCAGATGGGTCTCATCTATGTGAACCCCGAGGGTCCCAACGGCAACCCTGACCCCATCACCTCCGCGCGCGACGTGCGCGAAACATTCGCCCGCATGGCAATGGACGACTACGAAACGGTCGCTCTCATCGCCGGCGGGCACACTTTCGGCAAGACCCACGGAGCCGGCCCCGCTACGCATGTTGGCGCCGAGCCCGAAAGCGCAGGCGTCGAAGAGATGGGCCTCGGCTGGAAGAACAGTTTTGGCACGGGCATCGGCGGCAACACCATCACCAGCGGCCTCGAAGGCGCATGGACACCCACGCCGACCAAGTGGGACAACAGCTACTTTGAGACCCTCTTCGGCTATGAGTGGGAGCTCTCCAAGAGCCCCGCCGGCGCGAACCAGTGGAAGCCGAAGAACAACGCCGGCGCAGGCACCATTCCCGACGCGCACGATCACAGCAAGCGCAACGATCCCTTCATGCTGACCTCTGATATCGCTCTGCGTGTTGATCCAGCCTATGAAAAGATCTCGCGCCACTTCATGGAGAACCCTGCCGAGTTTGCTGACGCCTTTGCCCGCGCCTGGTTCAAACTCACCCACCGTGACATGGGTCCCCGCGCGCGCTATCTCGGCCCGCTCGTTCCGAAAGAGGATCTCATCTGGCAGGACCCCGTTCCCGCCGCCGGCCATTCGCTCATTACGGAGAAGGACGCGGACGATCTCAAGGCGAAGATCCTCGCCTCGGGCCTCTCCGTTTCGCAGCTTGTCAGCACTGCCTGGGCTTCGGCCTCTACTTGCCGTGGCAGTGACAAGCGCGGCGGCGACTATGGTGCGCGCATTCGTCTCGCGCCTCAGAAGGATTGGGAGGTCAACCAGCCTGCCGAACTTGCGACGGTACTTTCGAAGCTCGAGACAATCCAGAAGGAGTTCAACGGCGCGCAGAAAGACGGTAAGAAAATTTCGCTCGCCGATCTCATCGTTCTCGGCGGTGATGCAGCCATCGAGGCCGCAGCGAAGAAGGCCGGTTCCGACGTAAAGATTCCGTTCGCCCCCGGCCGCACCGATGCCACGCCCGAGCAAACCGATGTCGCATCCTTCGCGGTGCTCGAACCTTTCGCAGACGGTTTCCGCAACTACACCCGCAAGGGAATCAATGGAGCCAGCGCGGCGTTGCTCATCGACAAGGCGCAGCTTCTCAACCTCACCGCGCCTGAGATGACCGTCCTCATCGGCGGATTGCGCGCTCTCGGCGCCAACTACGGCCAATCGCAGTACGGCGTCTTGACGCAGCGGCCCGAGACGCTCACCAACGACTTCTTCGTCAATCTGCTCGACATGCGCACGAAATGGCAGAAGTCCGAGAACGATGAAAGCGTGCTCAAAGGCCTCGACCGCAAGACCGGCCAGCCTAAGTGGACCGCCACCGTCGTTGATCTGCTCTTCGGTTCAAACTCGCAGCTCCGCGCCGTTGCTGAGGTCTACGGAAGCGGCGATGCCCAGCCGGCCTTCGTGCGGGACTTCGTTGCAGCATGGACCAAGGTGATGAATGCCGATCGCTTCGACCTGGCAGACCGCACCTGATCCGGCCTGATCGGGCTTGATTGGGCCTGATCCAGCTTGCCCCGACGCACCTCACACAATCCTGGCCGGGCAGCAGGCATGGGGGCGCAAATCCCTCGTTCCCGGTCAGCGTACCTCTCTGCTACGGATGCTCGCCGTAAAACTTCCAGCTTGTTTTGAAGTCCCGCGTCAATTTCTGATTCTCGAGATCGGCGCGCAGCAATTCAACCGGCAGGGTATTCTCGTGCAGAATCGCATCGTGAAACTGCCTGTCTGTCATCTTTCCGCTATCCACGAGCTCGTGGTGCATGGCGCGAAACTGCAGCGCGCCCAGCAGGTAGGCGCTCTGGTAGAGCGGGCCCACTGAGCCGTCGAATGACCGCCGCACTTCCGCCACCGCATTATCCGGCTCAAAGCCGACGTGGTCGATCAGGTACTGCACGCATTGCGCCGAACTCCACCGTCCCAGGTGATAGTTCATCGTGAAGAGAACGCGCGCCGAGCGATGCATGCGCCACACCAGCGCGCCCACCCGCTCCTCCGGAGTCCGGTCAAATCCCTTCTCCCAGAAAAGCATTTCCCACCAGAACGCGTTGCCCTCTACCCAAAACGGCGTATCGAACGCGCCGCGATAGGGGCGATGCCGCTCGCCCATGTAGAACTGTAGAAAATGCCCCGGAATCATCTCGTGAAATGCCGTTGCGCGAGCGAAGGGAATATTGTTGCCCCGCATGCTCATCTCGCGCTGGTCATACGTCATCGTGTTCGTCGGGAAGGAAACGCTGATCTCGTCGCCGCCCGTAAAAAACGGGTTCACCAGTTGCCGCTTCGGCGTCATCATGATCATGCGCCAGCTCTCATCGGCCAGCGGCGGCACCGTCACCAGGTCGTGCTGCTTCGCAAAGTCGCTGCCCTCCACCACCAGCTTGCGGATCAGCTCCGGCTGCTCGCCCGGAGCTAGATGCATCTGTTTCACTTTCTCGACCGCCGCGTGCCAGTCTGCGCCAAAGCCCATCTCCCCTGAGGCTTTCAGCATCTGGCGCATGCACCAGTCGTACTCTGTCTGCGCAATAGCAATCAGCTCCTCGGGTGTGTAGGGAATCATGTCGTCTGAGAGCTCATCGAGCAGCGCCTGCCGGCCCACCGGGTCCCCAATCACCGTGGTCCTGTCATCTGGCGCGATTCCCACCAGCTTCTCTTTCAAAAAATCCCTGTACTTGGTGAGCGCGTCGTCTGCGTCCTTATACGGCTGCTCCACCCACCAGGTAAATGCAGGATCATACCCGCTGTATTGCCCGTGCCAATCGTGCAGCGCGGCAATCAGCGCGTCCGTGGCGTTCACGGCGCGATTCGCAACCACTGGGTCGACCTTTGACGCCTGCGTGCGCTCGCCGCTCTTCGTCGCCTCCGGGTCCAGTTTCCTGCGTGCCGCATCGATCTCCTGCACCATTGCCGCGAGCGCTGCGGCATCCTTTTCCGCGTCGGGCCTCTGCATGCGCCGCTTCGTTTCCATGAACTCTTCAATCGTCCCCGCAAAAGGCAGCAGCGGCAGCATCTCGTCTACACGTTTCTTGCGGATCGCAAGCTGATGCCGGTCCGACGCAATGCGGTTCGACAGCGCCAGGTAGTCGATCTGGTCCTCCTTCGACAACTGGTCAAAATGCATTGCATCCAGCCCCGCCTGTTCGTCGGCATAGAACTTCTCGAACCGGTTTAAGCGCTCCGGAGAAATCTCTACCGCGTACGAGCGGTCCAGCGCATCCCAGTCAGCGCTGAACCGCTGCACAACGGTCGGCATCAAGTCCTGCACGCCGCCTGGGGCCGTCGCACTCTGGGCATGGACCGCGCCCGCCGCAATCAACAAAACGCTTAACGTGCATCCGGCTCTCACTCTCAGCATCATGGGCCTCTCGATTCGGGGTAAACGCTGCGCACCTCGCCCGCACAGAGCGAACTCCGGCGTGCGGGACTCAAAACCAAAACTTGCATTTGCAGATCGCGAGAATTGTATACTAAATTGCATTCGATCTTTGACCTCAAGGATGAAGCGGCCGAAGCCTAAGCGTCTGTGCTTAAATTCGCCCGCCTTTGCCCGCATTTGCCTGCAAGGATCTGTGCAACAAATACAGTGACTACCCTGACAGCCGCCCGTCCCGCGCATCTACCGGATCCCTCACCCGCCGTGCCCGCACTTGTGTCCATCACCATCAACGGGCGCGTCGTTCAGGTTGCCGAGGGAACCAGCGTTGCCGCCGCGATGCTGGCGGCCGGTGAAGCTTGCCGCCTCTCCGTGCGCGGGGAGCCGCGTTCGCCTCTATGCGGCATGGGCATCTGCATGGAGTGCCGCGCCACCGTGAATGGAATTCCTCATCGCCTCACCTGCCAAATGCTGTGCGCCGCCGGTATGCAGGTGGTCACCGAATGACCGCCTCCTACGACCTCGTCGTCGTCGGCGCCGGCCCGGGCGGAATCGCAGCCGCCGTTACTGCTGCCGAGCGCGGCCTGCACGTTGCTCTTCTCGATGACAACCATCTTCCTGGCGGCCAAATCTGGCGCGGTCTACACGCCGCATCCGCCGCCTCACATCCTCACGGCGAGGCTTTTCTCCGCTGGACCAGCCGTCTGCGCGGCACGAGATGCACGCTCCTCGCCGGCTGGCGCGTCGTCACTGCGCCCGCGCCTCAATGCCTGCGCATCGAGCGTGACGACGAATTCCGCGACATCGGCTATGGCCGTCTCATTCTTGCCACCGGCGCGCGCGAGCGCTTCCTTCCTTTTCCCGGCTGGACCCTGCCCGGAATCATGGGCGTCGGCGGCATGCAGGCCCTCGTGAAAGCAGGGCTCGATGTCCGCGGCCGCACAATCGTCGTCGCCGGCACCGGGCCGCTTCTTCTCGCCATTGCTGCTGGACTTGCCCGCTCCGGCGCTCGCATTGCAGCGATCTGCGAGCAGGCGCCGCTCGCGCGTTTGCTTGCCTTCGGCCTCTCCCTGGCGAACTTTCCCGGCAAAATTGCCGAGGCTGCGCGCTATCGCAGCAGCGTCGCGCAGGTTCCGTTCCGCACCGGCTGCTGGGTTCGCCACGCGGAAGGCGCAGGACACGTCCAGCGTGTCACCCTCACCGACGGCCGCAAGCAATGGACCGTCGATTGCGACTGGCTCGCATGTGGGTTTCACCTTGTGCCCAATCTCGAGTTGCCGCGTCTGCTCGGCTGCGCCCTCAACGAAGGCTGCGTCTCTGTCGATGCTCTCCGCCAGTCTTCCGTTCCCGGTGTCGCCTGCATCGGCGAGATCACCGGCATCGGCGGAATGGAAAAAGCGATTCTTGAAGGTGAAATCGCCGGGCTCGCTGCGGCAGGCCATGATGCCGAGGCCCGCGCCAGGGCTCCGCGCCTCGTTCGCTTCGAGCGCTTTGCGCGCAACCT
>JBATYG010000698.1:0-10179 GCA_049673945.1 Occallatibacter sp. | reverse complement strand
ATCGAAGCCTCGGTTTGTTGACAGTCAGCACTTCCCGGTAGGTTCCGGGAGCAACCACGATCAACGCGCCGGTTTCCGGCGCGGCGTTGATCGCGGCCTGTATCGACGTGAAATCAGCCGAGCCGTCCTGCGCGACATAGAGCGTCTCCAACCCTGGCGGGTTTGGCGCTGCAGTTGCGTTGGCAGCCTTGTGGGCCGAGTAACCGCATCCGGGAATTGCAACGCAGGCGAGAGCAGCAAAGGCGAAGAGAAGTTTCCTGATGTTGGGCACCATCTGCTTCTCGCGCTCCTGAACACGAAGATCGACACGAAGATGCGGCTGCGATTCTATCCTGTAAGAGGTCTGACCAGCAAGAGTCCTCTTTCCCGTACTGGAATCGACGGACGAATGCTCCAGTTCAATGCATCGTGCGAAAAGGAGCCACCATGAGGTCGCCTTCGATCTCCGAAATTCTTGTTTACTGGTCAGACCTCTCGAAGCTACAATCGTTTCCACGAGGGAGACGATCAGGGTGAATCTCGGGCGACCGAAAAGGATAAACAAGGCTATCGCGTGCCTTTCTTGTTGCGCTTCAGTCTTTGCGGCGGCGCTCGCCGCGGCTCCGGCAGCAGCAGCGGCAGCGGCACGCATCTGCGATCCGCAAGCATACGGGGCACGTGCGGACGGCGTCACGAAGGATACGCTCGCCCTGCAGAAGGCAATTGATGTTTGCGCTGCCGATGGAGGAGGTACGGTTCGCCTTGCGGCGGGAACGTATCTGAGCGCACCGATCGTGCTGAAAAGAGGGATCACCCTCCAGATCGATCGTGGTGCAAAGCTGCTTGGATCCCCGGATCATTCCGACTACCCGGCAAAGATTGAGTTTCGTGCTCCCGGATTGCAATCCTTGGTCAGTGCCACTAACGCTCGTAACGTGGCGATCACCGGCGAAGGAACAATCGACGGCAACGGGGAATCGTGGTGGGAGATGGCGCGGAAGATCAAAGATGCGGGGGTCATGGGCAACGATCACCCGCGGCCCCGGCTTGTTGTCTTTGATCACTGCAGGCATATCCGGATCGAGGGGGTAACGATTCAGAACTCGCCGATGTGGCAGGTGGTTCTCTACTACACCGACGATGCAGTTCTGCGCAATGTGCGGGTGCTTGCCCCGCAGTTCTCGCCCAATACCGACGCAGTCGACCCCTTTTCCTCGACGCACGTTGTAATCGATCATCTCTACACCGATGTGGGCGACGATGCCATCGCGATCAAGTCCGGGGCTGGCAACTCTCCCGGACCGAATCGGCCAAGCGAGGACATTACCATCACCGACTGCACTTTTCTGCATGGGCACGGCCTCTCCATCGGCAGTGAGCTTGCGGGCGGGGCGCACAACATTCGTGCGCAGCGCATTCGGTTTAACGGCACTGACAACGGCATTCGCGTGAAGGCAAACCGCGACCGCGGAAACGACGTAAGCCACCTGGTATTTCGCGACATCGAGATGACGAACGTACGGAACCCGATCATCATGAGCGAGTATTATCCGAAGGTCCTTGCGCCGCCGGGAGAAACAGCGCAACCCGTCACCAGGCTTACGCCCCATTTCCACGACATCCTGATTGAGAACCTCACCGCGACGGGGAGCGCCTCGCTGGGTGCGATCGTGGGCCTGCCCGAGTCACCGATCCTGGGCGTGCGGATGCGCAACGTGAAGATCAGCGGCAGGCAGGGCATGGTCATCGTGCATGCTGACGTGTCAGGAATCGGCGTGGAGCTCAAGGCCGACGAGGGCAAGGCTCTGGCGGAAGGACCCGGAGCCCACGTATCGCTGCGCCCCTAGAAGTGGTGGCCAGCAGCGCTGACCAGACGTGCTGGCCAGACGTGCCGTCCGGTTCAGCGCTTCTCCGCGTTGGTCAGACTTGCGTCTGTCCGCTCGTGAGCGTTGCCGGCGCCGAGAAAGACCGGGACAATGTGCCTCTCGTAGAGGTTTTGGATCACGTTGCGCGCGATGACGCTCTCGTTTGCCTCAAGCAGCTTGATGTAGCGAGGGCCCATTTTGGCGGCCACCTTGAAACCCACATGCAGCAACTGGCGGAAGCTGCCGTTGTATCCTGGCGCGCCCGGCACATGACGCAGCGCCGCAGTGTACTCTTCCGAACTCCACTTCTGCACCTCTGACGGTGACGGCAGCCGGGCAGGGTCGATATCGATCACCGTGGCATAGGGCGCGCACAGCTCTTCGCGGTGAGCAAAGGCCTCGGCGTAGATATCCTTCGCCAGCGCAAGACCATCGCCGCCGGCCTCCGCCAGGCCGATCAATTCTTCGAGCCAGGTTGTGCCGGCCGTCTTCAGATGGACGCCCGCGTTAAACCGTGTGATGGTGTCATGGATTGCGGGATAAATTGAGAACTTGTCGCTGCCTGAGTGGACGCTCAGCTTGAGATTCGCCGGCAATCCGAAGGTGCTCACCGCATATTCGATCGCCGCCACGTCGAGCGCGAATTCACGCTCAAACTGCTTCACATCGCCCACGTAGTCGACGCCCTTGTTAAAGCGGCCGCTGAATTTCGGCGCAATCGTCTGGAGCGGGATGTGCTCGTCGGCGAGAGCAGCCAGAATGATGAGCAACTCCACTGGGCTCTGGGCGCGGTTGGTTTCATCCATCGAGACCTCGGCGATGAAGTTGCCGGCGCCCTTTGCGGATTCAATCCTGCGGTAGACCTGGCCCGCGGTTTTCACAGCGACCAGGAACTTGCCGGCAGTCTGGCGCAATGCCTCATCGGTAATGGTCAGGGGCTCCGCTATCCCTCTGAGCGAGAGAGTCCCGCGCAGATCGGCATGGGCTTTGACAAAGGTGTCGATCTCCGCGTCAGGGGCAGGTTTACCGATGAAGTCCGCAACGTCGATGGTGTAGAAGTCGCAGGCAGGCAGAAAGCGATCCACCGTCTGAAGACCGATGTGGTCTGCATCCACAAAATAGGGCTGGCGCCAATTGAGCGCCTCGACGGCTGCATCGGCCGCCGCGCGCACTGAGGCGGGTTCAGAGCCGATAATCATGTGCTCGCGGTTGGACTTGTTCCACACAGGGATGATGTCTACGCCGCTCTTTGAGGCCTCAACGCAGGCCTGCAGCTGTGCCTTCGCCTGATGTGCAAACCTGTCGCCTGTTCCAAGCGAATACTTCCCAAGCCTCATGTGAGTGTCTTGCATCCTTCCTCCTGTTCAGGAACGAGCCCCGTGCGCGGTGAGCTGCCTCTCCTTGCGCGGCCACGGGTTTTGGTGATGTGCGATGGACTTCCGAGGGGTAAAACGTTGCGGAAAGACAGTCTGAGGCGGCGACATGGCGCGATTTTGTCCCTGGTTATGCAAGCAACATCCCCGTTTAAGAGGTCAGACCACAGTATATCTCCGAATCAGGGAAATTGATCTTCGAGATTCGAACTTTATCCCGTCCGGGTTGCGGAAAAAGGTGGTAATCTCTTGATGTTACGCAGCATTTGAACAATCACTCTGGGGCAACCGGAAGATCATGGAAAACTCCAAGCGGGGAAGCGCCGAAAGCCACCGAATGATGCAAGTGGTCAACCACTTGCGAGCGATGATCGAAAAAGGTGACCTCAAGGCCGGAGACCAGATCCCCCCGGAGCGCGATTTTGCGCGCGAGCTGAACATCAGCCGCGCCACTCTGCGTGCCGGCGTTGGCTACCTGGCAGCGCTTGGAGTCATGAAGATCAAGCATGGCGTGGGCACCTTTGTCGCCGATGGCCCCCCCGATTTCGGCCAGGCTTCGCTCAGCTTTATCGGCGCCCTCCATGGCTTTCAGTCCTGGCAGATGTTTGAGGCGCGCATCCTCCTCGAGACTGGCCTCGCCGCGCTGGCCGCGGAGCGCGGAAAAGAAGAGCATCACGCCGTGCTCGCCGAGGAAGTTACCGAGATGTTCTCCGCAGTGGACAATCCTGTCGAATATCTGGTCCACGACGTCATGTTTCATCGCGTCATCGCGCAGGCTTCGGGCAACCCCATTCTCGCCGCGATCATGGAGACGGTGACATCGTCGATGTACGACAAGCGAAGAAAGACAGTCGAACGGGCCACCGACCTGCGCGAATCGGCAGAGATGCATCGCCAGATCTATCGGGCGATCCGCGGCCGGTCCCCGTTAGAGGCGCGCAAGCTCATGGAGCAGCATCTGCGCATGGCACAGTCGGCGCAGGGTATGGAGCGGCCTTCCGGAAGAAAAGTCTCGGCAGTGCAAGCGCAGGGGCGAATGCCCAGACCCAGAGTGGCTAAAGCGCGCGCCGGGGATTGAAGCGTGTGCCTCGCGGGCTCAATGCCCGCGGCCGGCGGCTCAAGTGGTCTGACCTCTAGGTTGCCCCGATGAGTAGATTGCGAAATACCGCGCTTGCGCTTTTCCTGCTGGCAGAGGCTGCGACATCGCTGTTTGCCGTTCAGGCGCAGACCCCATTCGATACCAGCTTCACAAGAATGGCTGATAGTTTTCTGGCTCAGCGCGTCGTGGCAATGCAGGCGGTCCAGACGCGTGCGGAGGCTGAGGCAAGATTGAAGCAATTTCGCAGGTTTGTGCTCAGCGCTCTCGGCGGCCTGCCGAGGGAGCGCACACCTCTGAACGCGAGGCTCGTCGGCGAACTCGATGGGAACGGCTTCACCGTGGAGCGCCTTGTCTACGACAGCCTGCCCGGTTTCCACGTTACTGCAAATCTCTATCTGCCGAAGTCAGCAGGCCCATTCCCTGCAGTGCTCTACACGCCAGGGCACTATCCCACTGGGAAAGGTGAGGCGTGGAACCTGGCGGGCAACATGGCCCGCAATGGTATCGCCGTGCTCGTGTATGACCCCATCGGCGAGGGAGAGCGACTTCAGTACTTCGATGCCGCCGCGGGCAAGTCCCTCGCGGGGCAGCCGACAGGCGAGCATACAGAGGCGAGTGTCCAGATCGCGTTGACGGGCGACCACATTGCGCGCTACTTCGTGTGGGATGCAATGCGGGGTCTCGACTACCTGGCGAGCCGCAAGGACATCGATGCGCATCGGCTCGGGGCATTCGGTTGTTCGGGTGGTGGAACGGTCACTGCGTACCTGGCCGCACTCGACCCACGTGTGAAGGCAGCGGGTGTGGCGTGCTACATCACCAGCTACACGGCGCTCCTGGCAACCATTGGCCCGCAGGAGGCCGAACAGACTATTCCAGGCTTTATCAAGGCGGGGTACGGATTTCCCGACTGGATTGAAGCAGCCGCGCCCATGCCTTACGCCGTAATTTCAACTACCGAGGATATGTTTCCGTTTGAAGGGGCGCGCACTTCGGTGACGGAGGCAAAGCGCATCCATGGGCTCTATGGCGCTGCCGGCCAATTGCGATGGATTACAGGGCCGGGTCGCCATGGAAACCTCGACCCCGTGTATTCACAGATCATCGGCTTCTTTCTCAAGACGCTTGCGCACTCCGATCAGACGTCCGGCATCGTGCAACTGGGAGCAGCTCCCGTGGCGCAGCTTTCCTGCACCAACACGGGTCAGGTCTCCTCGTCTCTGGGTGGCGAGACGCTGTTCACGTTGAATCGCGCGCGCGCGCAGAATCTCCGGTCTCAGCGGCCGGAGATTCACACAGCGGCAGACGTTGCCGCATTCAGGAGCCGGCTGGCGATGAAGGTACGAGCCGCGACCGGAGCGCAGCTTCGGCCCGGCCCGAGCGTTCCTGATCTCACGGTGACGGCAAGCGAAAAACGCGACGCATACACTCTGCAGAGTGTCCGGTTCACAAGTGTGACAGGTGAGCAACTGGCGGGACTTGTTGCGGTACCGGCGAAAGCCGGGAAGCATCCGGCGGCTTTGCTGCTTGACCCGCGCAATGCCGATGACGCGGCGCGCGAAGGCGGAGAACTGGATCGGCTTGCGCGAGAGGGCAGTGTCGTTTTCGCGCCGCAATTGCCGCCCGGAACGCCCGATCGGGAAGCGCCCAAGACGCCGCTGCTGGGGCAGTATTACATCGCTTCGCTGCGTGCGGAGCTTGTGGGCGAGACGTTGGTTGGGTTGCGCATCGATGACGCGATTCGATGTGTTAACTGGCTGGTGTCGCGTCCGGATGTGGACGCGTCACAAATTTCAGGATGGGGTGCGAGCGCCATGGGAATCGTTCTCCTGCATACCGCGGTTCTGGATCCGCGCATCCGCACGGTCACGGTGGATCACACGCTCGTCGGTTATCACGCTGCGGTGGATGCGGCATTGCCGCGCAATCTTGCCCAAAGCGCGATTCCGGGTGTTCTCGGCAGCTATGATCTCGCAGATCTCATGATTGCCATCGGCCCGCGCAAAGTGCTGATCGAGGCTCCGATCGACGGCGAGGGAAATCCCGTGACGGCCGCGGCGGCGCGGCAGGCCCTTGGCTCGGTCTTCGCGACGGATGAGATGCTGCACCAGCAGGAGCGAGTGAAGCTTGATGCGCATGCGGGTGAGCTGTGAAAGCAACATCGCGGGGAATGAGAGCAATCGACAGGCGCGCATTTCTTCGCAATGCCGGAACCCTCCTGCTTGCTGCTCCCGCGAACGGGACTCTTCGGCTATTCGGCCAAACGTCTCCAGTGCCTGCCAACTCGGCTGCAGCCCGGCAAGAGGGCTCAGCGGTCCGCCTGAACGTGAAAGACTTCGGTGCCGTCGGCGATGGCATCGCGAATGACACGGCGCCGTTGCAGCAGGCGATCGACCGCTGTGCCGCGCTCGGGGGTGGCGAGGTCGTTGTCACCGCCGGCAGCTATCGCACCGGGGCCTTGGCTCTGCGCTCGAATACGCTGCTTCGGCTGAGTGAAGGAGCCGCGCTCGAGGGCTCGAGCGAACTCACCGATTATCCGGCGACGCAGGTCCGATGGGAAGGGAAATGGATCCAGGGGCACACCGCGCTGATTTATGCGATCGACGCGGCGAATGTCGGCGTCGCCGGCGCAGGCAGCATCTGGGGAGGGGACGGGCTTGGAGGCCGGCCCAGCCCGCAAAACCCTTTGCGCCGTCCGGCTCTGATCGAGTTCATTCGGTGCCGCAAGATACTCCTTGAGGGATTCACGACCAGCTATGCGCACATGTGGTCCATTCATCCGGCGGATTGCGAGGACGTGTCGATTCGCGGGCTCACCATTCGCAGCACAGGAGGCAATGGAGACGGCATCGATGTGGACTCCTGCCGGAGAGTGCAGATTGATCGCTGCGATATCAGCACCGGGGATGATTGCATTTCACTCAAGTCGGGGCGCGGCCGGGAAGGGTGGTCGATTCACCACCCGACCGAAGATGTCCGCATCACTAACTGCACGCTGGCAGATTCCATTTACGCCTGCATCGGCATAGGCAGCGAAACGTCCGGCGGCATTCGCAACGTGCGCATCGAAAACTGCCGGGTTACGCACGCGCAGACCTTCGCGGTTTACATCAAGACACGCATCGGCAGGGGAGCCTCCATTGAGAACGTTGCCGTCGACAATATGGATGTGGCCGGGGTCGAAGGCGGATTTCTTCGGATGAATCTGATGAGCAGTGGCCTGCAGGATGAAACGCCGGTGACTGGCCCGGAGGGAATCCCCGCTTCCGCACGTTTCCGGTTCTCGAAGATTCGGGTTACGGACTGTCCGGTGCTTGTCGATGGAGCAAGGATTCCCGCAGACAAGCCCCTGCAAGGCTTCTCCCTCACCGATGTGAGCGGCACATGCCTCAAGGGAATCTCTCTCGCACATGTTCGACAGGCTGAGATTCGCGATCTCCGCGTCACGGGATACACCGGACCACTCATTCAAATTGACGATGTGACCGGCATAGGACTGTCGACGGCGACCCGGGTTAAGAGTTAGACAGTGACTTGGCGCCGAGCGAGAGGGTTACTTTGCAATTGCAGCGGCTTCTCCCGCCGCCATCCCCACAACGTTTGGGCTGAGCTCGACCTGAATGCGAATAAGATTGTCCGCGACCATTCGGCCGAAGAAAGCCTTGCCCTTGTCGTTGAGATGGGTGCGGTCAGGCTTGCCGACGCCGGCCTCGGCATTCGCATCGGGGTGCCCCTTCATGTCGAATGTGTCGGCTTCCTCTTGGGTCATCGATGAGAGCGCCTGCGTTGACAAGGAGTAAAGGTCGACAAGCGTGACGTGCGCCTGCTCTGCTACGCGGCGGGCTGCCGCGGCGTAGTCGCCGAGTCCGTCGGTCAAGATGAGCTTGCCATCCTCGTAATTCCGGCGTGAGAGGGGCGTAACCAGAATCGGAATGGCGCCCTGTGCCCGCGCATCGTTGATGAAGCGTCGCAGATTGGCGGCATAGGCGGTGTCGGCGTCGGCGTGGCGCGCAGGGTCGGGCTTCTGATCGTTGTGGCCAAACTGGATCAGGTAGTACTGCCCGTGCTCTGCGAGCGCGCGGTTCCAGGCGCCCTCGGTGATATAGCTCTTTGTGCTGCGCCCATTGAGAGCATCGTCGGTGCAGGTTACGTTGGGCGTGAGAGTGGCGCAGAAGCCCGGGCCCCAGCCACCACCCGTGGCCACGGTTGAATCACCCACCAGCACGATTTTGAAGGGGCCTTGCGCGAGTGCTTGTGCGGTCGGATTCCAGGCATCACCGCCGCGCAAAAAATTTTCAGGCAGAAATCTCTCGGCTTCCGGCGCGGTGAGGACATGCGCATGTTGTTCGCGCTGGTCGAGCGTGGCGCCCGGCCCAGTCGAACCTTTTTCTGCGTAGAATGCTGTTTCAAGCCGCTGCGTCTCTGCCGGATGCCACTCGCGCCAGCCCTGCGGCATGATGTGCGCGCCCATCTCCGTATCCAGGTACACCACGGTCGCATAAGGCCGCCACGGGCGGCCGAGGTACACGTTTGCCACGCCCGGATATGCGGTGAGTCGGCACTGGTGAAAGACGTAACCCGAGTCTTCGGATGGGTAGCTCTTGCCCTGCGCGGTCACGAATCCCTCGGAGTGTGCAGTGCTCTTGATCTCGCAGTTCTCAAAGGCGGTTTTGCCGTCTCCAAAGATAAAGTCGACATTGCCTTCGATATAACAGTTTGAAAAGTATTGCCGTGCCGGCGTGCAGGAACGCGCCGCACCTTCGCCGCTGCACTGCTTGCTTCCCGTGAAGAGCGTATCCTGATTCCCCAGCAGGCGCACATTGTTAAATACGGCGCGATCGCCGGTGACAAGTAGTGCAAGGGCCTGCGAACCTTGCGGAAGTTGCGGATGTGTGGCGTTGAAGTCGTTCTGGAAGGTAATGTTCTCCGCGGTGAAGTCGTCGGCCGTGACGTTGACCGTGGCGGAGTGGAGCGTGCCGCCGGCTGTTCCCGCGCTGCGGTCGTTGACGACGATCGTCCTGCTTGCGTCGGGGTTCGCGCTTCGGATCGTGATGTGAGGCTTTGTGATAGTGAGTACCTCTCGATAAGTTCCCGGGGCCACCAGCACCAGCGCGCCGCTCGCCGGAGCGACGTCAAGCGCTCGCTGGATGGAATAGAAGTCACCCGTGCCGTCGGCGGCTACATATAAGGTCCTGTCTTCTGCGGGAACAGTGCCGGCCAATTCCGGTGCTCTGGGCAGTGCAGGATAGTCGACGAAACGAGCATCGCAGGCGAGGGGTGTGCCCGAATGCGTGTCCGGATGCGAGCCGGGCGCGCTGCCCGTGGTCACATTGTCGCCGTGAGGAATGAGGTTGCCTTCGCGTGGCCCGATCGTGATCTGGGCATTCGCTGCCAGTATCTCTGATTGATCCAGGCCGTCGGCGAAGACGTTATCCAACTTGACCTGCAAGGTGTGATCCGTGTCGAGGCCCAGAAAAGTGTACGTGCCCGGCGACACGATGCGGACGTTTTCAAGAGAGATCTTGCGGTAGAGCGGCAGCAGATCGCCCTGGAATGTGGTGTACATCGGGGTGAAGACGATCGGGTTACGCACGTTACGGATGCAGACGTCGCGATAGACGATGTCTTCGACGACGCCGCCGCGGCTGCGGTCAGACTTGATGCGCAACCCATTATCGGCGCCGTCGATGGTGAGGTCGTCCACCAGCATGTGATCGACGCCGCCGTCGGTGCCGCTGCCGATCGACATGCCATGCCCCGCGAAGAAATGGTTGTGAAGCACTGAAATGTGTGAGGCCGGTCGGGCTTTGCCCGCTTTCACCGCCACATCGTCATCGCCCGTGCTGATGAAGCAGTGCGCAAT
>JBATYG010000697.1:0-2747 GCA_049673945.1 Occallatibacter sp. | reverse complement strand
GGGTTGACGATCATTATCTGCGAGCGGCCCGAGGCGCCGGTCTTCAGCTACACGACGTTTGTGGATGCCGGGGATGTGAACGATCCCTCTGGCGAGAGCGGCCTGGCGCACATGTTCGAGCACCTGGCCTTCAAGGGAACGAGCCAGATCGGTACCACCGATTATGCACAAGAGAAGGTGGCCCTCGCGAAGGTGGAAGAAGCCAATGACGCCTACCGCGCCGAATATCTGAAGCCCGTGGGCCGCGACGACCAGAAGCTGGCGGAGCTGAAAAAGGCGCTGACGGAAGCGGAAAATGAAGCACACAAATTTGTTATCCCGAACCAGTTCACCGAAGTGGCCCAGCGCAACGGCGCTACGGATCTGAACGCGGAGACGGGCCTCGACAGCACGCAGTATTACTGGTCAATGCCGGAGAACAGGCTCGAGCTGTGGGCGTGGCTTGAAAGCGGGCGGCTCTCGGATGTGGTTCCGCGGGAGTTCTACAAGGAGCGCGATGTGGTGCTTGAAGAGCGGCGCATGCGCACGGATTCAAGCCCGATCGGAAGATTGTTTGAGCAGTTTCTGGCGACTGCCTATGTGGCGCACAACTATGGCCGCAGCGGCATTGGCTGGCCAAGCGAGGTAAGCCAGATTACGGCAACGCAGGCGATGGCCTTCCACAGGAAGTACTATGTGGGCTCGAATATCGTGGTGGCCGTGGTGGGCGATGTGAAAGCCGCCGAAGTGATGCCGATGCTGGAGAAGTATTTCAGCAAGGTGCCGGGCGGGCCCAAGCCGGAAGAGATGACGACGGTTGAGCCGAAGCAGTTCGCGGAGAAGTCGGTGGTGATCCGCGAGCAGACACAGCCGATTTATGTCGAGGGGTATCACCGGCCGAGCTTTCGCTCGCCGGATGATGCGGTGTATGACGCAATCCAGGACATCATGTCGAATGGGCGAGTATCGCGGTTGTATCGCAGCCTGGTGCGCGACCAGCAGATTGCGGCGGAGGCGGTCGGGTTCAGCCCGTTTCCGGGCGATAAGTATCCGAGCCTATTTGTCTTTGGTGGGGTGCCGCTGCCAGGACACACAGACGCCGAGATGCGCGATGCGATTCGCAAAGAGATTGAAAAGCTGAAGACGACCGATGTGACCGACGCGGAGCTCGAGATGTACAAGACGAGGGCGAAGGCGGACCTGCTGCGAGGCCTCGCGGATAACCAGGGACTGGCCAACGCGCTGGCGGAATATCAAACGCGCTATGGCGACTGGCGCGAACTGTTTCTTCAGCTGGATCGCGTGGACAAGGTGACGAAAGCCGATATCCGGCGTGTCGCCAACGAAATCTTTGTCCCCTCGAACCGCACGACAGCGGAGATTGCAACCGAAGCTCCGGCAGCAGACGCGAAGAACGGAGGCCAGCAGTGAGAACCACTCTATTGCAAGCCGTGGTGCAGTCTGTGCTTTCTGCCGCTGTGGTTGGCGGCCTTGGATTCCCCGCCCTGCTTGCCGCGCAGCAGAGCAAGCCGTGGGAGAAGATTCCAGTTCCGCCGCTGCATGCGTTCAATCCGCAGCAGCCGAAGCGCATCGAGCTCAAGAACGGCATCGTGCTCTTTTTGCAGGAAGATCATGAGCTGCCGTTTGTGGATGGATCGGTGCTCATCCCCGGTGGGTCGCGCGATGAGAGCCCCGAGAAGGCGGGCATGGTGGACCTGTATGGGATGACATGGCGCACCAGCGGCACCGAGACGATGAGCGGCGACGCGATGGACGATCTGCTCGAAGCGAAAGCCGCAAAGATCGAAACCGACGGGGATATTGATTCGACGGCCTTGTCGTGGACTTCGCTGAAGGGCGACGCCGACCCGGTGTACAAGCTCGCGATGGAGCTGCTCTTCCATCCGAAGTTCAGCCAGGACAAACTGCAGCTTGCGCAGCAGCAGGAAGCAACAGGGATTGTGCGGCGCAACGACGACGAAGGCGAAATTGCGAGCCGCGAGTCATCGAAGCTGGTCTATGGGCCCGACAGCCCCTACACCCGGCAACCGGAACTGGCCACGATCGGCGCGGTGACTGTTGCCGATTTGAACGCATGGCATGACCGCACGGTGCACGGAAAATTGATCGTGGCGGTGAGCGGAGACTTTGACCCCGCGGCGATGGAAGCGAAGCTGCGCGCAACTTTTGATCCGCTGCCTGCGGTGAAGCCCCTGCCCGCTCGGCGCGATCAGTTTGCGGAGACGAAGACGGGCGTCTTCTTTATCGATAAACAGGATGTGAACCAATCGAATATTCAGATCGTTGGTCTGGGCACCGACCGGCGCAATCCGGATGTGCCGGCACTCGCGGTGATGAATGACGTGCTGGGCGGCGGCTTCGGCAGTCGGCTCTTTCAGAGGATCAGGACCGAGAAGGGTCTGGCCTACGCAGTCGGCGGAGGACTGGGCTTCCAGTACGATCACCCGGGCGAGTTCCGCGTCGTTGTGATGACCAAGAGCGCGAGCACGGTAGATGCCACCAAGGAAGCCTTCGCAGTGCTCGAAGGGCTGAACAAGGAGCCGGTGACAGAAGACGAACTGAAACGTTCGAAAGAAGACATTCTCAACTCGTTCCTTTTCCGCTATGACACCCGCGACAAGGTGCTGGCCGAGCGGGTGCGGCTGGAGTTCTACGGATTTCCCGCGGACTACCTTGAAACCTACAAGGCAGCGCTCGAGAAGGTCACTACGGCCGATGTAAACGCGGTGGCGAAGAAGTACGTCCAC
>JBATYG010000696.1:0-4617 GCA_049673945.1 Occallatibacter sp. | reverse complement strand
GCGGATCAAGATGCCCCGCAAGCCCGCGCAGCGCATACATCGACATCGAGTCCCCAATCCGCGCAAAATCGCCCATGCCGCTGAAGATGCCCAGCGCCGCCGGTAGCGGCAGATCCAGTTGCTTCAGCTTAGCCACCACCTGGGCCGTCAGAATCGCCCCCGCCGAGGTGCCGTAGATCACGATATGGTCGGGCTTGTAGCTCTTCAGCAATTCCCTGTACACCGCAACCGAGTCATCTACGGCCGCCGGAAAGGGATGCTCCGGCGCCAGCCGATACAGGACGGCCACCACCTTGATCTGCGTGTAGCTGGCAATTGGAATCGACTCTGTGTACGATCCCGAATCCGAATTGAATCCCCCGCCATGCAGATTCAGCAATACCTTGTCCTTGTTGCTCTCCGGCATCCCTTCGGGCGTCACCACGCGCACCGGCACGCCGGCCATCGTCTGCTCCACGATCGTATTCGGGCAAAGCTTTGACCACGCCACCCGCGCCCGCGCCGTGTAGGCGTCCGTCTGCCTGCGCCGCTCCGCGAGTGACTGCGGCGGTCCCTGGTCCGGCTCGGCCCGGCCCACCGCCAGTTGCGCCTGGGGACTGAGCGTCTGCGGAATCGGCACCACGCGCGTGATATGCGCCGTGCCCTGCTCGTCGATGAAGCTCGTATCGCGCGTCGGAGCCTCGGCTGCCGTCGTCGGCTTCGGCGCGTCCGCAGGCTTCTGCGCCATCGCCATCATCATGGTTGAAGCAGCAATCACCACCAGGGCGGCGGCACAGGGCTTTGTCATCGGCATCCAACTCTCCTCTCCGAAGATCGGACTTCGGCATCGGGCCATCGGGATTTTTCGGACCTCGACCAACATACCAGACCCTCAGCAACCTCCTCCGCCTCAGGGATGTATCGGCATCGACCCCGGTTGAGGCATCATGGTTAGTCACGGTGCTTCTGCCCGGCCATTCACGCCCCACCAGGAAGGAGTTCGCATGATCGCCCGTATCTGGCACGGATTCACCACGCTCGAACACGCCGCCGCGTATGAAAAAATGCTCAAGCCTGAACTGCTGCCCGGCATCAGCAAAGTCAAGGGCTATCGCGGCAGCTTTCTACTCAAGCACCCCTCCGCAAGCGAAGTCGAGTTCGTCACCATCATGCTCTTCGACTCCATCGAAGACATTCGCGCCGTCGCCGGCGAACACTACGACATCTCCATCGTGCCCGAGAACCGCCGCCAATATCTCACCCATTACGACGAGCGCGTCGTTCACTTTGAAGTTGCTTCCATCCACGGCATCGCCGGGCTGCGCCTCTGATTGAGACCGCCCTCTTTTCCGCTTAACGCCCGCTCGACCACATTTGGAGGTTCCATGGCTACCCTTACCACCCCCGAGATTCGCAACTTCGTCGCCGGCGCCTGGCGCACACCATCCGATCCCTCCGGGCTCGCCCTCACCAATCCCGCAACCGGCGAACCGCTCGGCAACGCGCCCGCCGGCTCGGCCGACGACGTAAACGCAGCCGTCGACGCCGCGCAGGCTGCCTTTCCCGCGTGGCGCTCGACCCCAGCCGGCGACCGGGTGCAGTATCTCTTCAAGCTCAGGGCCCTGCTCGAATCCCACTTCGACGAACTCGCCGCCATCATCACCACTGAGAACGGCAAGACTCTCGGTGAATCAAAAGCCGAGCTGCGCCGTGGCATTGAAAATATCGAGGTCGCCTGCGGCATCCCCGTGCTCATGCAAGGCTATTCCCTTGAAGATGTGGCGCCCGGCATTGACGAGATCATGGTGCGCCAGCCTCTCGGCGTCTGCGCCATCATCACGCCCTTCAACTTTCCGCTGATGATTCCGCTGTGGTTCCTTCCCTACGCCATCGCCACCGGCAACACCGTCGTGCTCAAGCCCAGCGACCGCGTGCCTTTTTCCGCCGCACGCCTCGTTGAGCTCATCCACGACACCGGCCTGCCCTCGGGCGTGGTGAACCTTGTGAATGGCGGCAAGCCCGCCGTCGATGCGCTTCTCGATCATCCCCTCGTTCGCGCTGTCAGCTTCGTCGGCTCAACGCCCGTGGCCAGGTACGTCTACGCACGGGGCTCCGCCAGCGGCAAGCGCGTGCAATGCCAGGGAGGCGCCAAGAATCACGTCGTCGTGCTGCCCGATGCCGACCGCGAGCAGACCACGCGCATCATCGCCGACTCCGCCTTCGGCTGCGCCGGCCAGCGCTGCCTCGCCGTTAGCGTCACCGTCGCCGTCGGCGAAGCGCAACGCTGGTTCCGTGACTCCATCTCCGCCGTCGCAGGGGCGCTCCACGTCGGTAATGGCCTCGACCCGGCCGTGCAGATGGGTCCCGTCATTACCGCGGCTAGCCGTGAACGCATTCTCTCGCTCGTCGGCCAGGGCGCAGCCGAGGGCGCAAAACCCATCGTCGACGGGCGCGGCATCTCCGCTGGCAACGGTTCCTTCGTCGGCCCTACTGTGCTCGATGGCCTGCCCGCTACAAGCGCGCTCATGGAAACCGAAATCTTCGGCCCCGTTCTCTCCGTCGTCCACGCCGACTCCATCGAAGACGCGGTCGCCATGATCGAGCGCTCGACCTACGGCAACGCCAGCTCCATCTTCACCTCCTCCGGCGCCGCCGCCCGCAAATTCCGCAACATCGTCTCCACCGGCAATGTCGGCGTCAACATTGGCGTGCCTGCGCCCATGGCCTACTTCCCCTTCTCCGGCTGGAAGGGCAGCTTCTTCGGCGTGATGCACGCGCAGGGCCGCGATGCAATCGAGTTCTTCACCGACAAGAAAGTCATCGTCGAGCGTTGGCCGCGCGAGTGGTCCCGCAAATTCTGATCGCCGCAGCGCCCGCGAACTATGAACTGTGAACTATGAACTGTGAACTCAAAAAAGGGGCGCCTCCCGTGCGCCCCTTTTTGATTGTGCAATCCATTTTGGATCGTTGGCTCACTCCGGCAGAATCAGCAGCCCGGCTTTCAGCAACTGCTGCGTCAGCCGGTCCAGCGCCTGCGGAAATTTGTAGTTCACCGTGCGTGCGCTCATGCCCAGCAGCGCCGCCGTCTCCGCTTGCGTGTACTCCTGCAGAACAATCCTGCTCAGCAGGGCCTTGTCCAAAGACCCAAGCTTCTCCAGGCATCGTTCCACGTCGAGCACAAAGATCACTGCGTCTTCAAAGGTTCTCACCGGACGGCTTGAAACCCATCCCCGCCCGATCGGGTCACTCAGAATCGATGGCGCCCGCCCTACCTGCATTGAGGCATACAGGTAGCGCCGCAGCATCTTTTCCGTATGCTTGCGATAAAACCTCAGGCTGATATCCGGCTCGGGATCGTCTTCGACCGGCCGTCTCACGCCTGCCGCGGTTTTGACTATCTCCTCTCCTGGTTTCTCCGGCCACGCCTCACGTGCGTTGCCCATTCCCCAGATCATCGGCAATTGAAGTGCTGCGCTCATTCAGCACCTCCCATCGCCTCTGCAACCGCCCAGATTCTCAGCAGCGGTTTGCGGCCTGGACGCCCTCGCCGCTTCCGGGTTTCAGGGGCCGGAAAGTCCCTCAGTTTTGTTTCACACTGCCGGCAGTAAACACTGCCCTGCGTCTGAGCCCTGTACCAGAGGCAACCGCATCCCTCGCAAATTTTCAAATGCACGCGCAATTCCATTACTGATTCTCCGTAACTTCAAACCCCGCCGTCCTGTCTGAATGAACGTTTCGCGGCAGGTTGGAGAGGACGAGCCATGACTACTCAGGATTCTCTTGCCCTGATGGGGGATTGCCATCGGCTTCGTCTCGGTATATGTCATCCAATACGACACTCTTCGGTAGTGACAGGGCTTTTGAACCCCTCCAGTTCCTCAAGCCAGATCAACCTTGAATGCCTCCGCGCAGATTCTGGAATCTTCGCGCAGGCGTTGCCCCATAGCGGCTCTGCCAGCCGCCTCTAACAGGGGAAGGGAGGAACCCCACGTGATTGCAAATCCGGTCACGATCATTAACCGGCATCTGCCCGTCACAGGGGCCCGCTCCCGCAGAATCCGCCGGCAAAGGCGGCTTGCGAGGTGTTTCCCAACAAACCGTCGCGAATGAAGTAACGCAAATCTAGAATCCGGTCGTCCTTGCGTCAATGTTTCGTTTTGAAACACTTCTTCCCTGATCCGTCCCCATCAAACCAGAGCCCATGCGAATCCAAGAATTACGCGCAGATGGCTTTGCTCACAGAAATCTCAGGGCGCTCCGACCTATTGCCTGGAGTGAAGTTTCCACAGATGAACTTTTCACGGATGCACGAACGTCTTCGCCTCGAGCTGCTCCGGAGGATCCAGAGAGGAACGGCCAGTGTCTCTCTCCTCGCGCGGCAGACCGGCTTTGGACAATCGCATCTCTCCAACTTTCTCCACAGCCGCCGCCAGCTCTCGCTCGAAGCCATGGATCGCCTTCTCGCCGCCCAGCACATCGCCGTCGACGACCTGATGTCGACCGCGCATCATGCAGAACGGCCGGCAGCCGACGCCGACTTTGGCGCCGTGCCGCTGGTGCCGCACAACTCCGCGCTCTACGAGCGCATTCTGCGGCCCTCTTCGGTCGCCGCCACCATCGACGTGCCCGCCGCGGCGC
>JBATYG010000695.1:0-4186 GCA_049673945.1 Occallatibacter sp. | reverse complement strand
CAGGGGGACCTGCCTCTTGCCCTGGGCCTGATTGTGGACGCCAGCGATAGCCAGAGCAAATTCTTCAAGCGCCATCGCAAGGATATCGAGCAGTTTCTCAAAACAGTTGTACGCCCGCAGGACCAGGTCTTCGCCATCTGCTTTGGCAATCACCTTCGGCTTACGAGCGAATTCACGGCATCTCCAGCCGCGGTGATGCATGGCCTTGAGCACTTCGATAAAGGGGACCGGCACTTTCCTGAGCTGGCTGCAGAAGACGACCGTGAAGAAGGAACGGCTCTCTATGACGCCATTTACTACAGCATCCACCAAGAGCTTGCGCAGGCGCAGGGCCACCAGAGAGCGCTGATTCTGTTTACGGATGGCGAAGAGAATTCAAGCGCGCACGATCTGCTGGACGCGATCGACGCGGCCCGGGAAAATGACACGCTGATTTATGCGATCCGCTACACGGAGCAAAAAGGCCAGAATGCGGATGCCCGGCATGGAATTGCCGCGCTGCATCACCTTGCGGCGGAGACGGGCGGCGCCGACTTCGACGCTCTGCACGGTGATATTGACGCGGCATTCGCCGGAATCGCGCAGCAATTGCGCTCGCTATACTCGGTTGCTTATCACTCGACCAACAGCAGGCGCGACGGCAGCTTTCACCGGGTGGTCATTACAACCAGCGATCCCAGCGATACGGTGCAGGCGCGCACGGGCTACTACGCGCGGTAGGGTCAGCGGACGACGCCTGCGTCCCTCGCGGGCCAGTAGACGAAGACCGCCTTGCCGTAGATAAGGTCGCGTTCCACGGCACCGAATTCGCGGCTGTCTGAAGAGATGGAGCGATGATCGCCCATGACGAAGTAGCTGTCATCAGGGATGATGGTTTCAGCCATCGACCGGGAATCGCGATATCGATCGGGCACGTAGGCTTCTTTCAGCTCGACGCCGTTTACCCAAACGTGGCCCTCATTGATCCAGATGCGATCGCCAGGTAGACCGATAATGCGTTTGATGTAGCTCTTCTCAAGGTCGCGGGGATAGTGAAAGACCACTATATCGCCGCGTTGGATCGACTCAACGTGATAGACAAACTTGTTGATGAAGAGACGGTCGTGATCTTCCAGCCGCGGCAGCATGCTGGTGCCTTCTACGCGCACCGGCTGGTAGAGAAAGGTAATGATCAGGATCGAAATGCCCGCGGAGATAATGAGATCGCGCAGCCAGACGACCATGCCGCCGGAGTTTGCGCGCGCAATGGGTGCAAGTGGAGGATTCGCCGGCTCAAATTTGCCGCCTTGCGGCGAAGGGCTCGCCGCCGATTCATGTACTGCTGACTCGTCAATTTCTTTTTCCAACATACCTATTGAATTCGCGGCGCTTCATTCCTTACTGGCAGCCGAGACCTCCGGGAGGACATAGAATCCGCTCGCGATCCGGCTTGTCGATTGGCCTGGGCTGATTTGGCGAGGGAACCAGGGTGCGGGCGCTTCCAGGCGCTCCAACTCCGGCGAGGTTCTCTTCCTCAAGAATCAACGGCCTCTGCAATACCATTTCCACTTGCGTTCCACTCTCAATATTGACATCTGCGCCGCGAGTAAACAAGGAAACCAGTCCGGCAGCGGCAAGCCCTGCTCCAATGCCCGCAATTCCACCGGCAAGCGGATGCCCTGAGCCGAGCCCTGCGATCGAGCCCACGGTGCCTCCGGTGGGGATGCCGACCTCAGCAACTTTGCCCATGTTGCGCGTCTTGTCGCCGTCCTGCTGGATGGTTCCTTCGCCGTCGTCTTTAACTGTCTGCTTTTTCGCCCCGGGCATGCTGTTTACCATGCCGGGAACTTCGACCACGCTGCCATTGGGGAAGATGATCGAAGTGAAGTGCATGTCGAGCTGCGATCTGCCTTTGACGTGCCCGGCGCGTTCCACGCGGTCGACCACTCCCTGCACGTAAACGCCTGCAGGAATCATCACTCTGTTGCCCACGACAACGGGAAAGGTGGAAACGAGGTAAACGCCGTCCCCCGCCCGGGCGCTCTTCGTGTTGATGCCGCTGCGCAACTGCAGCAGGACTTTGGTGCCAGCGGGCACTGTGTATGTCTTCGCGGATGGCGTCTCCGGGCCGGCTGAAACGGCCGGCGCTTGTGGGCCGCCGCTTGCGGGCGTGGCCGCGGATGTGGGAGAGGCTGGCGACGCAGCATTGGCCTGGGCAGTTGCCCGGGCCGAAGTTCCGATTACGAAACCCAGCACGCATGCGGCGGGCAGACTGACATCGAGCAGGCGCATCGATCCCCTCCCCTGAAGCTCCTACAAAAATAGACGGCAGAGTGCATTCTAGGGTAGCCCATTCCCCGATTCGAGGACAAAATTCCGCCCCGGTTCTTCGTCGACCGCTGAACTCGCGTTAGGATGCAGACAACGATGATGACCGAGAATGCGCCGCGCTCAGCCAGTTCTGCTCTGCCGCAGGATCAGTTCGCGCCCGCGTACAAGGTGCTCTCCGACGCGATTGACAGCCGCGCCTTTCCCGGATGCTCCTTCGGCGTGCTCGCGGGAGACAGGATCGTGCTTCAAGGCGCGCTGGGCCGCTTGACCTACGACGACACTGCCGAGCTGGTGAAGCCAGAGACGCTCTATGACATCGCGAGTCTCACCAAGGTGGTGTCGACGACGGCCGCTGCGATGCTGCTCGCGCAGCGCGGCGTACTGGATATCGATCTACCGCTTGGCGAGCTGCTGCCGGGGTTCGTCGTCGGCCGTCCACCGGCGGAGCATGCGCGCCTGGTGACCATCCGCAATCTGCTGGCCCACAACTCCGGGCTACCCGGTTACGTCGAGCTCTTTCGATCCGCAGGTCCTGACGAGCTCCTTCGCGCCTGCCTGCAGCTCCCGTTGGAGGCTGAGCCGGGCGCGCGGGTTGAATACTCAGACATTGGGTTCATCCTGCTGGGCAAGGCGCTCGCAGTGCTTACCCGCGAACCCCTGGGAGGTTGGGTCAGCCGCGAAGTCTTCAACCCTCTTGGATTAAATGCAACGGCCTTCAATCCCCCTCGTGATGCACAGCGCCTCATTCCGCCCACCGAAGTGGACAACGCGCTGCGCCATCGCCGCATTCAAGGCGAGGTGCAAGATGAGCATGCCTGGCTGCTCGATGGAGTTGCCGGTCATGCAGGACTGTTTTCGAATGTGCCCGATTTTCTGCGGTTTTCAAAAGAGATACTCTCCGCAGCACAGCCGGAAAGCAGCGGCGCAACACTTTTTGTGAAAGAGACGATCGATTGTTTTGCTGAGCGCCAGGGCCCGGCCGGAAGCTCGCGCGCTCTTGGCTGGGATACGCCCTCTGAGAATTCGTCGTCGGGCAAGTACTTCTCGGCTGAGTCGATCGGGCACCTCGGCTACAGCGGTTGCTCGCTCTGGATCGATCTCAAGGCTCGCATTGCCGTGGTGTTGTTGACCAACCGAACGTGGCCCGATCGGCAGAGCCAGCTTATCCGCGAAGTGCGGCCGGCGTTCCATAACTCGGTGCGCGAATCAATGCTCCGCTGGTAATTTGGACCAGATTCCGAGGGTACCGGGCGGCCGCTTTTTTGTCCTCTGCTTGCGTGGTTTGCAGGTACAATAGGAGTCTGGGGAAACTCTCGATGCTTACCAGCACGACGACGCAGGAAGTGGCCGAAACGCACACGAAAGAGGAAGCGCAGGACCCAGCCTTTTTGCTGCAGCACCTGATCACTGAGAGCCAAAACGAGGCTTCTCAGGGGTTTGACACAAAATCCGCACTCGAAATCGCCCGCATCATTAATCATGAGGATGCGAAGATCTCAGCAGCAGTGAAAAAGGCGATTCCTGAGATTGCTCAGGTCATCGACCAGGTAGCGCGCAGCCTTCGCGACGGAGGCAGGCTCATCTACATTGGGGCCGGCTCAAGCGGCCGCATTGCCGCCCTCGATGCCTCGGAATGTCCCCCTACCTATTCGACCGCACCCGGGCAGATTCAATACATCATGGCCGGCGGCCCCAAGGCTCTGGCCTCCGCAGTAGAAGTGAACGAAGACTCAGAGGAGCTTGGCCAGCGCGATATCGCGCGCCGCCGCCCGACGCGCAAAGACGTTGTCATAGGACTTTCGGCTTCGGGCCGGACTCCCTACGTAGTAGCAGCCGTCGCATATGCCCGCGCTCGCGGAGCACACACTGCCGCGGT
>JBATYG010000694.1:0-3189 GCA_049673945.1 Occallatibacter sp. | reverse complement strand
GGCCGGCCGTAACCGCGTCGGGAACCGTGGACGAACGCGGGAGCAGCAGCGTGAGCGGCCCGGGCCAGAAGTGCTCCATCAGCTTGCGCGCGGCCTCGGGAATGTCGGCGACGAGATGCGCGAGCATGGGGTTCGCCGCAACCTCACCGGCGATGTGCACGATCACGGGATCCCAGGCCGGCCGCTGCTTGGCCGCAAAGATGCGCGCCACGGCTTCGGCATCGACAGCATTTGCGCCGAGGCCATAGACGGTCTCGGTAGGCAGCGCGACCAGTCCGCCGGCGCGCAGGATCGCCGCAGCGCGGGCAATGGCGGCGCGGGTCTCGGCGGAGTCGAGGCGGGTTTGATCCACTTGCAGGCGAAGGGTCTTCACGAGAACCATTTTCGCTGGTCGAGGCGGGCCGCGTCCTGTGTGTCCTCGCTGCCGTATACTTTTGGCATCGATGGCGATTGAGACGGAGATCAAATTTCGCATCGACGACCTCGGGGGCCTCACGGCCCGCTTGAAGGACGCCGGTTTCCGCCTGGAGACGCCGCGCGCATTCGAGAGCAACGTACTCTACGACACGCCGGCCCGCAACATGCGCGCCCGCACCGAGATTCTGCGCATCCGCCACTACGGCAGCCGCTGGATCGTGACGCACAAGCGCCTGCCCGACGTGGGCCCCGGCGAAGACCGCCACAAGCATCGCATCGAAACTGAAACGGAAGTGGCCGATGGGGCGGTGCTGGCCGGCATCTTCGAGTCGCTCGGCCTCGCGGCGGCCTTTCGCTATGAGAAGTGGCGCAGCGAATGGAGCGACGGCCGGGGGCACTGCGTGGTGGATGAAACCCCAATCGGAAACTTTGCCGAGCTCGAGGGCGCGCCGGAATGGATCGACGAGACCGCGCCGCGGCTCGGCGTGAGCCCGGACGAGTACATAACGCTCAGCTACGGGCGGCTTTTTGACCAGTGGCGCGAAGAGCATGACTCCGCCGCGCAGGACCTGACTTTTGCGGCGTGCGCGACACGCTGAGGCGCGGCTCGCGCAGCCTTAGCCGGGTTGCCCTCATTTGGGACACGCCCTCAAGTCAAATTCCTTCTCCACCGATAACGCGATTGAGGGTAAACGCGCTGAGGGCTGGAGAGGATAAATGTACTTGAATCGAAATACGCGGCGTGCCTGCCTGGGCGCGCTTTTCTGCGGGCTCGTCGGCATTGCCGCGATTGCCTGCCCGGCGGAGCCGCGAGCGGTGAAACAGCGCGTTGCTCCGGTTTATCCCGAGGTGGCAAGAAGGCTCAAGGTGGGCGGAGTGGTGAAGCTCGAAGCCACGGTGGACCCGGCTGGCAAAGTGAAGGATGTAAGAACGCTGAGCGGCGCGCGCATTCTTTCAGTTGCCGCTGAGGACGCGGTGGCGCGCTGGAAATTCGCGCCCGCGGCGGCGCAATCGAACGAAGATGTGGAGATCAACTTCGAGCTGAAACAGTAGGAAGATGGGCGCGCATTTTTTGGGGATTAGAGTTTGTGCCCCACCCATCCGCCGCGGCGGATGGGTGGGGCACCCCATTTTGTGGGGATTGAAAGAGGGGCTGGGTGAGAGTCGTGGTTTCCCATGTCCGAAAACACGGACCTTGATGGGATAAGGAGGAAGGCTTGATCGCGGATCGAGTAGTTTTTGGTTGAGGACCAGAACTTCCTGACCAGGAGAAGCCTTCCATGAAGACGATTGTAGGATGTGATTTTCATCCGCGGTGGCAGCAGGTAGCGGTATTTGATGCGGCGACCGGGGAGATAAGCGAACACAAGTTGATGAACGGGGATGGAGCGGCGGAGCGGTTTTACCTGTCGTTTCCTTCCCCTGTGCTGGTGGGGATCGAGGCCTGCGGGAACAGCCAGTGGTTCATTGATTTATTGCAACGGCTGGGCCATGAGGTGTGGATCGGGGATGCAGCCGCGATCCGTGCCAGCTATGTGCGCAAGCAGAAGACCGACCGGCGGGATGCGACGCATATTCTGCGCCTGCTGATGGAGAACCGCTTTCCGCGCCTGTGGGTGCCGACGGCCGAGCAGCGGGATCAGCGTCAGTTGCTGATTCATCGCCACAAGCTGGTGGAGATCCGCACGCGGGTGAAGAACGGGTTGCAGCACCTGGCGATGAACCGTGGCGTGCAGAAGCAGTCCCGTCTGTGGAGCGTTCGGGGGAGGGCTTTTTTAAAAGACGTTCCTCTGACGGGTTGGGCGCATCAACGGCGCGACGATCTGCTGCAGCTGTTATCGCAGCTGGACCGGCAGATTGGTGAGCTGGATGGAGCCGTGGAGCGGCAAGCGCAGCAGGACGGACAGGCGCGTCTGCTGATGACCCAGCCGGGCGTGGGTCCGATCACGGCGCTGGCCTTTGTGCTGACCATAGGCGATGTGCGCCGCTTCGAGCACAGCGGGCAGGTGGCCAGCTATGTGGGCCTGATTCCCAGCGAGCACTCCTCGGGAGGCCGGCAGCGGCTGGGCGCCATTACCAAGCAGGGCAACCGTTTTATGCGCCAACCTGCTGGTTGAGGCGGCGCAGTCGGCATGCCGGTATGATGAAGGATTTCGCAGGCAGTATCAGGCCCGCTGCCACCACAAGCCGAAAGCGGTGGCCAAGGTGGCGGCGGCCCGCAAGTTGGCAGTGCGACTCTACTGGATGCTCAGGCAGAACGTGGGCTATCCGGAGATCGCCCGTATCGAGAGCCGTTCGAGGGTGCCCCTGAGAGGCTGAGGCCATCTCGCGACATTGAGTGAACGCTCTCGCATCCAGCACTGAGGCTGGATGTTCGCATAGACGCATCATGGCCTGTTGATGATGGCCGTATCGATGGTTGGTGGGGCGACCCACCCAGTGGTGATGCAGCAATGAATCTACCGGAGTTCTGGTCCTCAACCCTCTGGCCGATTCAGCGGTGCTTACGCACCGCCCAGTCGAACTGTCCCTTGACAACGCCTTCCTCCTTATCGAGGGGCACCCAAACCGTTGTGGTCAGGATGTATCCCGGAGATCTGGGCCACGCGTCTTTATCAATCACAATCAGGGAGGCGGAGAATATCGCCCCCGAGTCAGCGTCAGGGAAGGGTTGCAAGGATGGCTTGAACCTTGGCGGCAACGGCGCCCCAGCCATCCTGCCCGCCGAAAAGGCCACCGGCGGTTGGATGTATCTCGTTTGCCCACCAGTCC
>JBATYG010000693.1:0-3395 GCA_049673945.1 Occallatibacter sp. | reverse complement strand
CTCGCAGGTAACCGCGAGATTACCTTCTTCCCGGGTCGATATGCGACCAAAGTAAGAGACGGTGAGCGACGCTAAGGAAAATTGCCCCGCGCGGCCTTCATCTTCAGCCACCCCCAGCCATTCTGGTTTCAACCCGGTCGGCTATGCCCGCGAGCCGATGTAGTTAAGCAGCATCTGGATCAGCGCAAGCACAAAGGACGCGATCAGGGCCGGTCCGAAGCCGGTAACCGAAAACCCTGGAACGAACTTGCTTGACAGCCAGAGCACGATGGCGTCGATCACAAAGACGAAGAGTCCCAGGGTGAGGATTGACAGCGGGAAGGTCATGACCTTGAGAAACAGCCCAAGGGTCGCGTTGACAATGCCGATGACAACGACAGCAATCAGCGCGGAGCCGAAGCTGCGGATCTGGAAACCTGGTACGAGACGCGAAACCACGAGAAGGACAACCGCGTTCACAACCCAATGCAGCAGCCACCGCATAGTGATTCCTTTCTTGTCTGGATTTTCCGAGGGGCAGGGACTGAAAACAGGCCAGCGGGGGCCCTTGGCAAAGCCCGTCATTAGTAGGATGCGTTTTTTCACCGCCAAACGCCGCGCAAGGAGGACATCCCGTTCCCCTTCTTTGCGCATACGCAGCCTGACCAGACAAGAAAGGCTCAGCGCCTTCGCCGAGCCTTCCCCATCCTGCATCTTTCTCTGCCCTTACTCCACCGCCAGCTCTGCGTGCAGATCCTTCGCCGTCGAATCGCCGCCCGCCCACACATCAAACGTCGTCGCCTCCACCGCGCGCTCCTTCGTCTGCGGGCTCCAGAAGCTCAGCTCGTTCTTCCCCAGTGTGAATGTCAGCGTCTCGGTCTCGCCCGGCTTGAGCGCCACCCGCTTGAATCCCTCAAGCTGCTGCACCGGCCTGCTTGCCGACCCGTACCGCTGGTGGATATACACCTGCGCCACCGCATCGCCGGCCACCGCGCCTGTGTTCGTCACATCCACTGAGACTTCCGCCGCCTCATCCCTCTTCATCGCCGTCTTGCTCAGCTTCAGATTGCTGAACTTGAACGTCGTGTAGCTCAGCCCATACCCGAAGGGATAGAGCGGCTTGCTGTTCATATCCCAGTAGCGCGACTTGAACGTCGGCCGATCCTCCGGCTCATGCGTCAGATTGTGGTTATAGTAGAGCGGCTCCGCCCCCGCCACGCGCGGCCAGCTTACCGGCAGCTTGCCGCCCGGGTTCACATCGCCGAACAACACATCCGCGACCGCGCTGCCGCCTTCCGTTCCCGGATACCACGCCTCCAGAATCGCCGGCACATGTTCCGACGCCCACCGGATATCGAGCGGCCTCCCGTTTTGCAGCACCAGCGCCACCGGCTTGCCCGTCGAAACCGCGGCCTCCAGCATCTCTTCCTGGATGCCTGGCAGATCGAGCGTCGCTCTTGAGGCAGCCTCGCTGCTCATGCTGGCGCTCTCGCCCATCACCGCGATCACCACGTCCGCCGCCGCTGCCGCTGCCTTCGTCTTCGCCACCCACTCCGCAGTTTCTTCCGCCGTCGGCGGCGGCACTGGCTTGTTCCCCGTCATCATATCCAGCATTCCGGGATACACCTTCGACAGCTTCGGCCCATCCACATACGTCACCTGCGCGTCCGCGCCAAGCACGGCCTTCAGACCCGCCAGCACCGTCACCGGGTGGCTCTTGCTCGGACCGCCAAACAAGCCCTCCACCGTCCATCCGCCTTCAATATCTTTCGTCGAGTCCGCGAGCACGCCAATCACCGCTACCTTCTTCAGGCTCTTGCTCAGCGGCAGCGTGTGGTTGTCATTCTTCAGCAGCACCATCGACCGGCCCGCAACCTTGCGCTCCAGCGCCAGGCCCTCCGGACGGCTCAGCGTCGCATCCACCTTCGACTCGTCCACATACGGATGATCGAAGAGCCCCAGCCTGTACTTCACTTCGAGAACCGGCAGCACCAGCTCGTCGAGCTGATTCTCGCTCACTTTCCCATCGGCCACCAGCTTCGCAAGGTTGTGCGTATACGTCTGGCTGGCCATGTCCATGTTCAGCCCCGCGCTCACCGCCTTGTACGCCGCATCCGACGGGTCCTTCGCAAACCCATGCACCTGCAGACTCGCCACCGCAAATGCATCTGACACCACAAAGCCCTTGAAGCCCCACTCCTTGCGCAGAATCTCCGTCAGCAGCCACTTGTTACCGCTTGCCGGAACATCGTTCAGATCCATGTACGCGCTCATGAAGCTCCCCGCGCCCGCTTCTTCCGCCGCATGAAACGGAACCAGGTACACATTCCGCATCAGCTCTTCGGGAACATACGACGAGTCATAATCGCGCCCGCCCTCCGCCGCGCCATATCCGGCAAAGTGCTTCACGCACGCCACCACGCTCTCGTCGCCCAGTTCAACGCCCTGAAAGCCCTTCACCTGCGCCCGCGCCATCGCCGCGCCCAGGTACGGATCCTCGCCCGCGCCCTCCACAATGCGGCCCCATCGCGCATCCCGCGCAATGTCCACCATCGGCGTAAACGTCCACTCAATGCCCGCCGCGCGCGCATCCTGCCCGGCCAGGTGCTGCGCCGCTTCCTCCACACTCGGATCCCACGACGACGCCATCGCCAGCGGAACCGGAAACACCGTTCTGTATCCGTGAATCACGTCGAACCCGAAGAGAATCGGTATATGCAGCCGCGACTTCTCCACCGCGATATGCTGCAGCCGATTGATCTCCTTCACGTTGATCAGCCACAGCACTGACCCGACCTTTCCCTGGCTGATCAGATCGTCCGGCTTCTCCGTTCCCAGCCCCGGTATCTGCACGCCGCTCGACTGGGTCATCTGACCCACTTTCTCATCCACCGTCATCTGCTTCAGCAGCGCTTCGGCCTTCCTGTGCGCCTCATCGGCCGTCATCGCCTGCGCCATCATCCCGCCGGCCAGCATCACCACCACACAGCTCCACAACAGCACTGCTTTCACTCTGCACATAATTCACCCGCATCTCTCTTTGTTCCTTGAAACCAACCGCAAGATTAATCGCTGCTATCGCCCGCTGTAAATCGAATCCGATTTCAAAACCCTTGCGCCTCCCTCGTTTAAAATCGATCCCACAAACTCATCGACAATGGGGACGGGCTTCGCGTGCTGGAAAATCAGTGGTTCATTTTTTCCTCGGGAAGCGGAGAAGCAGCCGTCGACGGCGGCGCGCTGCCATCGAATCATCGCAGCCACACCACTCCTGGAATCCACGAATCACTCGAATCAATCCACGGCCCAAGTCACGGCTCAATTCACGGACTGGGCACCCTCCGGCACGGCCCTTCTGTCCTCGTCGAAGAAGATGAAGACACCTATGCCCTCGCCATCGGCGATACCCGCGCACT
>JBATYG010000692.1:0-2284 GCA_049673945.1 Occallatibacter sp. | reverse complement strand
GAAAGCAATGAGCTCAAGATCAGCTCGCAATCCACTGAGAGCGGCGAATCAGAGGATACGATCGACACGCCCTACTCGAGCGACCCAATCATGGTGGGCTTCAACTCGTCCTACATCATCGACTTTCTTAAGGCCATCGGCAGCGAAGGCGAAGTAAGGCTCGAATTCAAAGATTCGCAGTCCGCCGGCCAGATCAGACCCGAAGATCCCGACGCCGAATACCGCTCGCGCTACGTCCTCATGCCCATGCGCATCTGAACCACCCCGAAGCCTGCACTTCCGCAACGCCTCAATCCCCACGAAACTGGTGCCCCATCTGCGCGTGAGCACAGGTGGGAAGCACGCCCCACGAAATCGGGTGCCCCATCCATCCGCCGCGGCGGATGGGTGGGATGTCACGCAACGTGTCGAGCTGCAATCATCCGCGACGCAACCGCAGCGCTCGCAATTGCGAGCCCCGCACAAATCAGCATGATGATTCGAAATCCGAAGACGAACGCACTGTCGATCGCATCGCCAACTTCTGCTCTCATCCGCGGGTCTAAACCAGCCGGGATAGTGAGACCTCCGAGTCTCGCCACATTCGACTCAAGATCGTGCACAACGGACGCGTCCGGATGCAACATCGCCATCGACGCGCGTAGCGATTGCGCAAAAGTTGCCGCCATCACGATTCCCAGAACCGCTATCGACAGCACACCCGCCACCCGCGCCACTGCGTTATTGATTCCCGATGCGGTACCGGCGCGATCCTGTGCCACTGAATTCATCACCACGGTTGTCAAGGGTGCCACGCAGATGGCCATACCGACTCCGAGAACAATGAAAACCAGGAATGGACCGCTCCAATAGCTCGGGCTCACTGGCCGCATTGCGAAAAGCGCGAAGCCCGCTGCCACAATCAGCGGGCCAATGATCAGGGGAGCCTTCGAGCCGTAGCGGGTTACCAGTCCTCCCGACCACCGGGAGAGAACGAAGACGAGAAGGATCATCGGAAGGGATGCCGCACCCGCCTCCGTCGCCGAATACTTTTGCACTTGGATCAAATTCATGGGATATAGAAAAAAGAAGACTCCAAATGCCGCATAGAGAAACAGCGTCAGTAGATTTGCTCCGCTGAAACTCGACGACTTGAACAGATCCAGCGGCACCATGGGCGCCCTTGCACGACTCTCAACCAACGCGAAAAGAGCCAGGAATAGAAGTCCGCCGATCAGCGTTCCATAGACGCGAAAATGATTCCAGCCCGCCGCCCCGGCCTCGAGAAATCCATACACCACCCCCGTCAGACCCAGAGTCACCGTAACCGCACCCAGCCAGTCAATCTGTCGCGCGTTTGGGCTGCGAGACTCCGGCACATGCGTCAGCGCAACGACAATCACCAGCGCCGAGAGCGGCACATTAATGAAGAAAACCCAATGCCAGGAGGCATGCTCAATCAGCCATCCACCAAGCACCGGTCCGAAAGCCGTCGTGATGGCAGTGAAGCCTGACCACGTACCAATCGCCCGGCCACGAGATTTCTCATCGAATGAGGCACTGATAATGGAAAGACTGCCGGGGACGAGAAACGCAGCGGCCAGCCCCTGCACACCGCGCAAAATCACCAGGCTTCTAACGGTCGAGGAGAAGCCGCAACCGGCGGAGGCAGCGCCAAACACCGCGACGCCCATCAGAAACATCCGGCGTCTGCCGAGAGAATCGCCCAGCGCACCGCCGACAAGGATCAAGGCAGAAAGCATTAAACCGTACGACTCAACCACCCACTGCACGTCGAACACTGTGGCGTGAAGACTAGACTGCAACGCAGGCAGAGCGACATTGACAACCGTGCTGTCGATGAACGCCATGCTTGAGCCAAGAATCGTGGCCGCGAGCACCCACGGCCTCGATTTCTCAGCGCATGGGGAGCTGGCAGTTCCTGACTGGATTACCGCTTCATCGCACGGCTGCCTCATATTGAATCTGGATGCTGAAGGAATCCCATCGGTTCCCTCCTACATCACTCCGTGCGCCTGCAGGTCCTTGTAGTCGTTGAGCTCCCCGATCTGCGCCAGTTGATTCTCGAGCTCCGCAGCGGAATAGTGCTTCAGCTCGCCCGGCCAGTCCGCAAACGCATACGCCGTCATCCCCACCACCGCCGCTCCAAGACTCAGGTCGCGCTGGTTCACTTTGTCAAACGTGTCGCTCGGTTTGTGGTGCAGCGTGAAGTACTTCTCCACCGGCGTCCACAGCACAAACGCCGGAACGCCCTCCACAAGAAACGGCGCCTCATCCGTCTCAA